>CAZIKD010000159.1:0-5427 GCA_964539725.1 uncultured Candidatus Bathyarchaeia archaeon
CAACCCTCGAGACGAAGGGGGAGTGGATACCCCTCGGATGGAAGATCAGGAACTTAATAGCCGACCAGATAAAGGTAGATCACCCTGATTATCCGGAGTTAAACATCCTCGACCTCGTTACATTCTACACGAAGCCGACAAAAAAGGAGTATACTAGCAGGCACTGGAACGTCTTTGGCCCCAAACAGACGTGCAGGAGCCCCGCGGGGACTTGTACAAACGCCCGTATGGCGGCCCTTTACGGTACCGGGAAGCTCAAGCCGGGGCAAGAGGTCAAATTCGAGTCCACTATCAGCACCGTGATGACGGGTAGGATAGCTAAGGAAGTGAAGGTGGGGAAGTACAAGGCGATAGTCCCCGATGTCCTCGCCTCCGCCTACATCACGGGTTTCACGCAGGTGGTTATCGACCCTGATGACCCCCTCAAGGGCGGTTTCCTACTCTAATCCCCCTTTCAACATACTCAGGTACGCGTGTCCAATAATGTGTAGAAAAACCCCGTAATCGCGCGCATGTCCTTTCACCTATCTTTACATCTACGGCCTCAGCTGTGATGTGGTCCATTCCCAGCGGGCAGTGGCGCTCGCGCCGTACTCACCACTTGGAGGATGACTGTGTCAATGCCCTTCAGTATTTCCTGGGCTTCGACCCATGAAACCTCGGTGAGTTTCATGGCAATTCGATAAAAAAGTGATCCCTTAGGGGTTAAAGGTTGATCGCAGACCTACATACCTTTTCAATTCGGGGCACGAAGATACAATGTTGTCCTCTGCCGAATCGGGGCTGATCGTCGTCTTCGAGGGTAAGCGGACCCGCATCAGGGTCTTCCGCCGCTTCTTCTATCCCGTGCAGATAAAGGACGAGGACGTTGAGGTCATCGTCTACTCCGACACAGGACAAGAGAGGGAGGTGACCTACAGAAGGGCGGATGAGTTTGAGCTGGACAACCCTCTTAGGCTCGTCGCCATGATACGCCTCGCCCGAGCAATGAATGTCCTTCAGGTAGACCCAACAAAGAACAATATACAGAACCTGAGGTTTATCATCTGCAGGAGTACTGAGCTGATAGGCCCCGACGCTGAGAAGGATGAATGGATGCCCTTCGACCCGACCCGTATTAGGCCTCTAGACGAGAGGATCAGAGACGCCAAGAAGAGAGCGCGCTGGAGGCAGAGGCTCAAGAAGCGTTGAGTGCTGCGGTTAGGTCTAGTATGAAGGCGTCGAGTTTCTCCCTCGGCATCTTCGCCCCGCTGGCTCGGGCGTGTCCCCCACCGAATCCATCGTACTTCTTCGATAACCTCGCTACGAGATCGCCGAGGTGCTCGGGAAGCCGTCTCTCACCCCTTAGGCTGATGTTCACCATATTCCCTTGGTCCTTCCAACACATCCCAACAGGGACGAGAAGAGTATCCATGACTACATTTGCGACCTCTCCAGTGGAGGAGTCATCATCACACTCAATGTACGCGAGCCTCCCCCTCACAGTCGCCCTACCCTTGACGGTCTCCTTAATCCTTACAATCTTTTCCAGCTGGGTCACAGCGGCCTCCACGACGCCCCCGATCCTGTGGGGGTAGGCGTAGCAACTCAGTTCTTTTAGGAGCCTCCTCTTAAAAGTCTCCGATTGATCGCAGCCGAGGGCGGAGCTCAGCAGCAGCGCCTCGTTCTGCACGAACTTCCTGTCCATCCCGTCCATTAGCCGGGAGGCCACCGGTCCGTCCTCGAACATATCTGATATGGCAGCATAGGCGGCTAAGCGGGCGGCATCTACCTCGAGCCTGTCCTTGAAGTGGTGATAAACAAGGGCGGAGGCGCAGTCGCGGGTGTCGTGTATTATCTCAACGTCTAGGCACCTGAGGCTGTCGCTAAGACTTTTGTCCATGGGGTGGTGATCTATGATTGTGACCGAGGCGTGCCTCCTTATGCTCTCGATAAGGGGGAGGAGTGCCTCCCTTAGGTTCAGGTCGGTGATGAATAGTTGCTCAATATCCTCACCTACGCAGGTGAGAGCCTCCTCCAGGTCGTCGTAGTTAGCGGGGATGACCTTTGCGTCGAAGAGTCGGATGAGGAGGGCTCCGCAGGTGAGACCATCAACGTCATCGCCGTGGGTTATGCTGGCTGTGGGCAAGGATGCTTCAAAACATGGCGACTGTTCTATGTGATAAATCTACCCCACTAGGGGAGCTTTCTACCCTGAGGTGTCGAAGCTGAGACTTCTTCGAAGTAGGATTGGATGAGCTTCGCTGCTTCCGTAAGGGTCTTTAAGGTGTTGACCATGTGGAGGTCTGATGAGGGTATGTGCTTCGCTAAAAGCGCTACGGCGTATGCGCGCCTAGGCTGGTAGACTATACCCGCGTCGAGGGTCGCCCCACTCACCCAACCCGATTTATCAGCGACCTCCACAGAATCCGGGATTGCATTCCTTATTACACCCTGAACCATCCCCTCCTTCGGCTTCTTCAGCATGTTCAGGGTCTCCCTGCAGACGAATGGGCTAAGCGCACGCGGAGTGTAGAGCTCCTCGAACATTGCAACTAGTTCCCTAGGCGTCGTGAAGCTGTCTCTCCCTGCCTTGAACGCCTCCATATCCATCATCTTCCTCGCGAGCCGAGTCTCTCTGAGCCCCAGCTCCGCGATGAGGGAATTGATCTCCTCTATACCGAGGAGGTCGATGAGGTAATTCGTGGAGGAGTTGTCGCTGACATTGATCATAAGTGTGACGTAGTCGATGAGGGGCATGGTAACAGCGCCTGAGGTGAGGGTCTTTATGACTCCACTTCCCCCAGCCCTATGTGCCTCAACGTAATTTACTGAAATCATTGGATCTAGAGTCTTTGCCTCTACACGTCTATAGAACTCGATAAGTATCGGTACCTTTATTGTGCTCGCGACGGGGAAGACCTCATCCCCATTGATTAGGAGGGACTCTCCCGTCGTCAAGTCCTTGACCGCAGCGCCCACGATGCCCGCGTAGCGCATCGGAGTCTCCTCGAGTCTCCCCTTGAGCTTGCTGAATAGCAGAGACATGGGGGAGAAGAGCGGCGTAGGGAATATAACTCTAGTAGCCGCGGCGCGGGTCGCAGATGTTTAGGAGTGGCTCCCCCGTCACGTACCTGCGGAGGTTTTCACAAAACTGGACGACGAGTCTATCCCCGATCTTGGGACTGGAGTGACTGTCATGGGGGACGAGGAAGACGTTCCCGAGCCCCCAGAGAGGATTCTCAGGAGGGAGAGGTTCCACAGCGAAGCAGTCGAGGTATGCCCCCGTTATCCAACCCTCTCGCAGCGCCCTGATCATTGCCTCCTCGTGGGCAACCATCCCACGACCCACGTTGATGAAGTAGCATGTCTCCTTCATCGCCCTAAACTCGGCCTCGCTGAGAAGCCCCTCAGTCTCTGGGGTGTGGGGTGCGACGATCACGACGTAGTCCGCATCTGGTAGATATCTTTTCAACTCGCCAACTGGGAATACATGGTCGACGTTCTCCACGGGCTCAGGCTTCCTCCGTGTGCCGATGACCCTCATGTCAAAGGCCTTGCAGAGTCTCGCTATCCTCTTCCCGAGGTTGCCGAGGCCAATGAGAAGCACAGTTGCGCCTTCAAGGTCACTGCAATATATCTGCCTCCAGACACGTTGGCGCTGGTCGATTCTCCTCTGCCCAAGCCTCTTGGCATGTTCGAGCATAGCTGCGAGGACACTCTCCGCTATTGGGATCGTATGTATTCCGGGGCTGTTTGTGAGAGTAACACTTCCATCGAGTATCTCGGGGGTGATGTTGTCGCTAAATCCTGTGCTGCAGAGCTGAACCCATTTTAGAGACTTATTTCCAAAGAACTTTTCATAGTCCTCCCTGTCTAGCTCCCCTACGTAGTGGGTTGTGTTCCCCCCCTCGCCGAATAGGACCTCGATCCCTTCAACAATCTCCATCCCGTGGACTGCCGTCTCAGGAAGCTCCAAGAGCTCCACTTCAGGGGAGACTGCGAGTATCTGGTCACGGTGCCTATCCAGAAGCCAGTTACCGTCGGATCGAGAAAACTGATAACCCCTTGGAATGCCGCTAACTGCGACGCGTATCATTTTAACCAGAGTAGATCAACGCGGAAATAAAACACTAGTTGGAGATCTGGTCCTGCCCTGCTTCTTCTTTCGCCTCGCGGAAATTAGCCACAGACTGAAACACGCTTAACGCCACCACCCCAACCGTGATCCATATGAAGACACGCAAATCGAGCACTATCTCAGTAGTCAACTTCCCCTGGGTCAACTTGAAAGCACTGTATCCGAGGCTGCTTATGTTCCCGACACCGACAACGAGCAAGGCGAACGCGAGGGAGACGATATTTGAGGAGACGTCGAGGACAAGGTAGTAGACCGAGGTCTTAGCGGTTATTGCCTTGGCGAGGGCGATGACTGAGATAACTAGGCCGAGTACCGCCGTTTCGGTGGCGAGGTTCTGTATGTTGAGCCCCGTGGTAGAGAGCTTGTCCAAGATCTGGGTCGGAAGGAACCTGATACCCCCAAGCGGGAGGACGACCAACACCACGAAGGTAAACAGTGCCCCGGTAACCTCACCCCACCTAACCGTCATATCAGCCGCCACCCTCTGACTTTGCGTTGTATTCAAACCTCACCAAGTCGTTAAGCGTAATGATGCTCGTATAGATGTCTAGTGAGCCCTTAGCATTGGAGTAATCCCGTAGCTTCGCCATAGGGACTTTGATTGTGAGGGTAACGATCTCCTGAGCTCCAGGCGATAGGTATACGCTCGTTGTGTTCTTGACCGAGAATGACCCATCAGTAAGGCTCACCCCGAAGCCCAAATTTACTCGCGAGGCTATGAGCCCCCCGTTCCTCGGGGAGAATGTGAACGTGAGGGTCGCTACCTGGGTCTGTTGGTCGACATCAATGGGTATTTCGCCGCCCCCGCTGGAAGTCACCGTACCAAGCAGCGAATATATGGTCTGTCCGCAAAGCAGGAATAGGCCGATTCCAACGACCTCCAAAACTAGAAGCAGTACACCTAACACCCGAGAGGTCTTCAAGAAGTCTTCTCCGACGGATGTGTTGGGCGATTTTATAAAAAAGGGTTTGTAGTTGGTCTACTTCCAATAGCGCGCGCGAAGTGTACAAAATGATTTATTAATTTTCTTACACGAGATCCGCGCGTGCATAAAATAGAGTTTAAGTGTTGTGACCACTAGACTGTGAACTGATCTTTCAAAGCCTTGTCTGCGGCTTCCCCCCCTGAGATCCCCATCGGTGTGCCGTCGGCCCTCCAGCAGGCGCCTCCGTGCATTAGACCCTCCTCGTCGACGAGGATCCCATTCATGCCACCAGCCACCTTGGGAACCCTCAGGAGATTATGACCCCTTCTCGTCAGTTGCGCTATGGTCTCATCACCCAGCTCAGGCTCTACCTGTAGCCTA
>CAZIKD010000160.1:0-5360 GCA_964539725.1 uncultured Candidatus Bathyarchaeia archaeon
TCGTATACGTGTGGCGCAAGCCCCCCAATTATTCTGGGAGGGAACTCCCAGGCTAACATCAAAACATTGGGGGTGAGCAAGTCCTCACTCTCCTTTGTTAGTTGTTATTTTACTATAAGACTTTATGATTTCTTTGATCCAATCTTTTTCGGTCGGAGGTACAACGATAATTTTGCTTTGTGGTATATTATGGATCTTGATGATCTCTTCTTTAATCGAATCCGATTTTGTGATCACTAGATCAGACTCGTTGGCTCCCATCCTCTCTAAGCCTCTTATGCATGAACTGAGGGGCGATGTGGGCTCGGGTGATCTCTGGTCTTCGAGGCTGTGTATTGTGAAGATGAAAGGGATACCGAGAGCTCTCTTCAGGTTGATTCCTGCGGCTACGAAGTGCCAGTCGTGGACGTCTAAGAAGTCGATTTCTCCGTTTCTAATATAGTATAAGTCTGAGACTATTCGTTCTATCTCCACGTTTAGTGTTAGGCACCAAGTGATTACGGAGATGTGTGGCTCAACTGGGTTTGATGCCCAGAATAACTCGAGGAGATCGGATCGTCTCTCGTACGAGTATGGTGAGTCGTGGCATGTGACTACGCTTGTTTGTATCTTGGCCTTGTTGAGCCCTTTTGTTAGACGATCTATGTGATGCGCCATATCTCCTATGATTCTTGGGGGGTACTCCCAGGTTAGTATTATCGGAGTTATTTTCCTCAATCTGCTGCATCACGTGTATAGGGAAGAGACCCGTATGATACCTCGACCTGTTAAGTGGTAGCGCTTTGTCCCTGTTTGGTCGGTTGAGTATTCTAGGTAGCCTGAGTTGATCTGGCTGGCGATGATTCCATCTAACTCCTCTCTGTTTATATTTGTTAGATTTATCAGTTCGTCGAGTGTTTTCCCTGTTTTGCCAATTATTGCACCCACATTATGCAGCGTTATTAGCAAAATTTGGTGTGGGGTGTGCTCCCTTCCGATCATCACCTGTTATTTTGTGATGTTTGACTAATTAACTTATGTAAAGAGTACATTGAATTGGGCGGGTATTAGATTGTTGGGGCATTAGCGAGTTTTTTCAGGTAACCGAGTCTAAGTCTCGTAATCTGTAGTAAGCGCTTCCGCATATTCTCGCCGTGGAGGGTGTCTCGTTTGAGGTTAGCGATCTGTTGTGAAAGAGTCTCGTCTCCGAACATTTTGACCCATTTCTCGAAGTCTCCTCTGCTCATATGGAACTCTAGGGAAGTTGCCTCAATGGTTTTAATGGAGTCCATGAATCCGGCTAGGCTATTTGCGGTTATGCCTGTGGGTGCCCCTACGTCTCTGTGGAAGTAGAATGCCTGCTCGGGGAGTAGTTCTCGTAAGATTTTAGCGGACTCATCTCTAGTTGGTTTACGCATGGGTAATCGTGTCAGTTTTGTCTATTTAACCATAAAGGTTTTGGGTTTTAGCTCGTTTTCATGGAATGAAGGCTTCTTCATTAACCTTGAAGAGAAGCGCCTTGTCATACAGTGTTTGATGCGTTGCATAGGCAATTTTTTGGATCGTTTTGATGTTGTTCATGAGCATGAGCTCTGAGACTCCGTCGATGTGGTGCTCATAGATGCTCTTCGTTAGGATTATGAAGAGTGTGTCCTCGTTCCTGCTTGCTGCTTGATACGAGTGATGATTCCAGTCGCTCCCTGTGAATACGAGGGTTTCCAGTTGTGGGAAGGCGTTTTTCAGCAGTTTACGTAGCAGATTTTTAAACTCGTCTTTGAGGTGCCAGTAGCATATCCCTTCAAGAAATCTCGTTTTTGGTTTTAGTTGAATGTAATCTCTTATCTTTACTAAGAGTTCAGTTGGTGTAACTTGCTCATTGCTAGATAGTTTCTGCGGGTCGATGAGGTTCATCTCCCTCTTGTATAATTCTACATCGGGCTGAGTCACGAAGTTTATTCTCTTTTCGTATGCGAAGATGGCTGTAAAGACCTGTAATAGATGCATATTCACCATGGTTTTCACATCTACGTTTGATGAATCGAAATCAAATCTTATTGACTCGAATCCATGAGGTATCGCCTCTCCTGTTTGCAACACTATTGTTTTTGGGTTATAGTCGGCGGTTTTTGAGCCCAGGGATTCCTGGATGAGCTGTGTGACCCAAGTTTCGAGGGCTTGGGCGATTGGTTCATCTAATACTACGGCGAAGTTTTGTGTTCCTTTCTTGGCAAGGGAATAGGCCTTATCCGCAGGGGATTTGAGGAGTGCTTCTCTGATTCGGAGGTATTCTCCCCAGATGGTGTGAAGTTGTGTCAGGTCCCGGTTGAGGGCTAAGTAGAGCGGTAATAGAAATATCGCTGTGTGAGGCGCCGTGAATCTGCCGCCTATGTCGGTTCGGCCATCTACTTGAATTGGGAGGGTTTGGATGCTTACCCAGCCGCTGCTTTCAATCGACTTTCTGCCCTTCGGGAGGTCGGTTAGCCAGAGAAAGTGGTCTCTGGGATCGTGTCCCTGAGACTCGAATCTTTGATTCATCGCCTTCAGTATGTCCTGTGTTTCTCTGGTGGTTCCTGATTTTGAGATCCCAATAACCAGGGTCTGTGTCAGAGAACCGATATGTGAAAAAAGTTCCTTGAGGGCCGCTGGGTCGAGGTTGTCAATGGTATAGATTTTAGAACTGGTTTGGTTGCCGTGGATTATGTTTATCGCCTTGATGGTGTTGATCGAGCCTCCCATGCCAGAAAAGACGAAGTTTGTTTTCCCTTTGACAACCTCTAAATCGGTGAATCTAGTTAAAATCTCCTCGACCTTCTCCCAGGTGGGGGGGATGACCCAGCCGAGGCGAGGGTTCTCGCCCTCAAACCCGATCTCTCTGAATAGATTGGTCTCCCGTATCTCCGACCTGTGTCTCTCGGAGGCCTGGATGAGGTATGATAGTTCTGCTTCAGGTTTTATGCCTAGGAGAGCTTTGCTGATAAATTGTATGATGCCTCTCCTCTCAGGGTCCGTTACCTCGGTGTAGACTCTGGCCACGTTCTCAGTCCCCGAGAGCCTGATGCATAGCCAGTCGCCGGACTCGAATATGATCTTCAGGCCATCTATGGTGGTTATCAATTCTATTCTCTGTGAGGTGTGTAGAGATGTGAGGAGCTTGTGAATCGACGTTTCCTCGAGATGCTTTCCTCGGCTCTGCTCCTCTTTGACTCGTTTTATCAGCTTGGTTGCTTCATCCCTCAAATCGTTGGTTAATTCGATGTTGTCTCTGTTGTAGAAGTAGCGCCTTCCTATGGTGGTTTCAATTTCCTCCTTATAGGATGAGAGGCTTATGCCGGTTTCGGCGACCATCCAGAGGCATAGAATACCTATCGCTATGCCGTCGTCCCAGGATTTTATGAATGGCCCGGTGCCTACGTGTGCTGATTCTTCACCAGCTATCAGGAAACTTACTCCCTCTTTTGCGGCCATTTCGACGAACCATTTGAAGCCAACAGGGGTTTCAACAACCTCCAAACCAGAGTGCTGTGCAACGGCTACGATAAAGTTACTAGTGACGACGGTTTTACCGACTACACCTCCGAGTTTCTTGCTCGCCAGAAAATGTGTCAGCAAGGCTATTACGTCGTTTCCCTGAATCGGTCTTCCGCCGAAGTCTATTAAGCCGAACCTATCCCCATCTCCGTCGGTTGCTATCCCTAGCGTCGCTGTGTCCTTTGACACAACGGTAATCAATTCCTTTACGTTGTCCGGTTCGGCTGGGTTTGGCGCGCCATTAACAGCAGAGAATAATGGATCCTTGTTTTCCATATGTAGAAATTTGATGAAATGTCTACCTGCTTCTATCTCAATTTTCCTATAAAGTGCCTCAAGGTACTTGGCTGATGTTCCCTGCATGGGGTCTAGGACCAATTTGAATTCTGGACTTGATTTGGCATAGCCTATTATTGCTTCCCAAGCCTTCAGCCTCTTTAGTGTGGGTATGATGTATCCATCTATGTATCTTTCCAAGGCTTCTCGTAGTGGGATTTCTCGGATTAAGCCCGTCGACTTAGCGGATTCGTAAGTTGCCCTTCGGATGGTCGTGGCCTCGTTAGCGTATTGGGAGATGAGGTCGGTCGTCTTCTTGTCAGCGGCTCCGCCGTGGTGGGGTGAGAACTTGAAACCGTCGTCGGTGAATTTGTTGTGAGACGCGGTTAGGTTGATTACGCCGGTTATCTCCTCGCTTGAGTTGGCCAGGTATGCTAGGACCGGTGTGGGTGTGGGTTCCTCTATTATTATGTCCACTGGAACGTGGTTTGCGGCTAAGATTGAGGCTATTTCTATTGCGAACTCTTGATTTGTTCCTCGGGGGTCATAGCCTATCAGGATCCTGCCCTTTTTGATGTTAATGTTGTAGTGTTCGGAGACGCCTTGAGCGGCACGTTGAACGTTGGGTAATGTGAAATCTTGATCAATTTGTCCCCTCCACCCACTTGTACCAAATACTATCTTCGTCGCTGTGATAGTTCTGAAATTTTTTACCCGAGGCGCCATCATTATAGGAGTTGTCTTGTTGCCTAAAAAACGGTGCGTGAGCGTTTTGATACTAACTCATGCGCGCGATGATGTATGAAGAATATATCGAAGCGGCGCTCAGGTCAAACCATGAGCGCCGTAGTCTACGGACTAGACGTCCACAAGGCAACAAGCTACGCCACCATACTTGACCGAGATGGCCAAGTACTCGTCCAGAGAAAGATGATGAACGAGGACATACCCGCCTTCCTCGAGACGACGAAGCCAGAGAAGCTCGCCATGGAGGCATCAACCTACATCATCCCACTCTACCGGAAGCTGACAGAGAGCGGATACGACGTCACCGTCAGCCACCCCAGGAAGACACGCCTCATCGCCGAGGCAAGAATAAAATCTGACAGAGTCGACTCAAGAGCCTTAGCGGAGCTGCTGAGGCTGGACAGCTTGCCCACAAGCTACATACCACCGAGAGACATCGCCCAGATCCGTGAGAAGGTACGCCGCAGGGCCTTCATGGTCCGGCAGGTGACGAAGCTGAAGGTGAAGATCCGCGACGTCCTCGCCGCCGAGGGCGTCAAGCCGCCCACCGGCTTCGGCCTCTTCACCGCGAAGGGAGTCGAGTGGCTCCGGAGCCTCAAGCTCGAGCCCGTGGACTGCTACCTCAGGCTCATCGAGCCTTTGAAAGACGAGGTCAAGCTCGTCTCCGGGGACCTGAAGAGGAGCGCCGGGAAGGACCCGGAGGTTCAGCTGCTCATGACGATACCCGGGGTCGGCTACTACGTGGCGCTGCTGGTTAAGTCGGAGATCGGCGACGTCCGCCGCTTCGGCAGCGGGGATCACCTCGCCAGCTACGCTGGCCTGGTTCCCAG
>CAZIKD010000161.1:0-5336 GCA_964539725.1 uncultured Candidatus Bathyarchaeia archaeon
AACCCAATCGATCGTCTCACCGAGAAGTTTCCCTCCCTTAGGATCTGGACCTGGTGCAACTTCATTCAGGACGTCCACGAACTCGAGTCAGACGACCCAGCTGAGCTACGCTCTGCCCTCGACGAGTTCCGAGGTATCTACAAGATACTCGACGAAGCAGAGGTCTCAACGAACGCGAGGATGATGACTCAGAACTGCATATGCACGAAGGAGACCACGGTTCATGACAACATACAGGAGCTGGAGATACTCAACCTAATGCCCATCTATTGCACGGGGGGCTACGAGCACAACCGACTCATCGTCTTCCGCCACGAGGCCCTATCGGAGCTATTAGATAGGCTGAGCGGGCACGGCTTCGAGTTCGAGGTGAAGGAGAAGGCGCCTTTCAACGGGATGGTCTCCGATACCCTGATTACACTTAGCTCCCTGATGAATAAGCTCACGGACCGACAAGTAGACGCAATATCTACGGCTTATAACAGCGGTTATTACCAGACACCGCGGAGAGTCAACGTGCAGAACATCGCTGACCGGATCAAGGTCCCAAGGACAACGCTACAGGAACACCTGAACAAAGCGGAGAATAAGCTGATCAGCTCCATCATCCCCCAGATCCAGCTATACACACGGAAGAAGAGGGTCAAGGTGATCAGCCCCTCGGCGTAAAGCTGATTCACGGGTTCAGCAGTCTACTGAGGCGTGAGCTCAAACAGCGTCCCCCTCTACGCAGATGACAGCCATCTGATAGAGTTCGATGCAACCGTCGTCAAGTCCGGCCCAAAATTCGTCATACTCGATACGACAGCCTTTTACCCCGACTCAGGCGGGCAACCAAATGATGTCGGCCTCCTCAGGCACGAGGGGGGTGAGGCAAGGGTCTCGAAGATTGTGAAAAGGGGGTTCGAGATATTTCACTACTTGGACGCAGACATCCCCGTCGGCGCAGCTGTCCACGGCATAGTAGATTGGCACACCCGGAGCTGGAACATGAGGCGACACTCTGCGGAGCACCTAATAACGGGGCTAATCGAAGCCCTCGGGGAGCCCCCTAAGGTTTTCAGCGACCTCGAGAGGCTAGAGTACCAACCTTCGACCCTCACCGAGGAGCAGATCAGGGACGTCGAGCGTCGCTTCAATGAAGTCGTCGACGAGGACGCCCCCGTTCGCGTCTATTACGAGAATAGGATGAAGATAGACGCTTCTAGCGACCCCCGTAAAATAGGATTCCTCCAAAAGATACCCCGTAGCGTGGATCGTCTACGAATCGTCGACATAGGAGCGTATGCCTCCACCTTCTGCTTCGGTACACACGTAAAGTCGACAGGGGAGATCGGCCACATAGTTGAGCTTCGCCTAGAGGACGCAAAGAAGGGGAAGAAAATCGTCTACTTCAGGCTCGAGCCCTAACTAAAGACGGAGAGGTTCTCTCTCACGGTGACCTTCAGTCGTGAAGCCCTGTCCATCCCCAACTTCTGATCAAGTCTCTCAGCCTCGCTGTAATAGAGATCGATAACGGTTTTTAATGTCCGGAGTAGCTCAGTGGGCTCGAGGTTCCTAGGAAAGGCATCGCCGATCTGCTTCTTCACCTCCCCAGGGAGATTGTCAGTGTCGCGCGCGCTCATTGAGAATCCTTTCCCTGGACCCTATATCGTAGATCTTTGACTCGTCTACTCTGAGAGGCATCTCAAAACTCCGCTCTCGCATCCCATATCGTGGATATTTCTTTGGTCACCATATATTCTTAACCTTCACTCGCGGATTCTAGTTCGTGGAACCCCGCTTGGATCTAATTGGTTGGCTACTCGAGTCGGGTGACCCCAGCGTAAGGTATTGGACTCTCAGAGACCTCGAGGGTAAGGAATCGTTGGACGCTGAGGTGTCAGCTGCTCAGGAGGAGATAATGGAATCCCCACAGGTGAGGGCGATCCTCACCGAGCAGGAGCCAGGAGGATGGTGGTTGAGTGAGCGGGACATGTACCTACCCAAGTACACCGCGACGACGCACTCACTCCTAATCCTAGCCGAACTGGGGGCGAAGAGGACGCCAAAAATAGAGCGAGGCATCGAGCACATTTTCAGGTTCCAACGCGAATCTGGTCACTTCCTCCCCAACCTCCCCATGACAGAGAAGGGCAAAGCAAGCTCCGTCAAGGACGGCTGCTGCTTTGACGGTAACATCCTCTACTACCTGATCCACTTCGGCTACCTAGACGACGCTCGGACGCAGCTTTTAATAGACTTCAACATCTCATACCACGACGGCGAAAGCGCGGGGTGGATGTGTCGTAGCTACCCAATCAACCCTGTCGCTGTTTTCTCTAAGAACTGCTACATGGGCGCCGCGAAGATGCTCCGCGCCATATCCTTGATCCCTCCGCAGGAGAGGAGTGGCGAGATGCAGGCCATCATCGATCGCGAGGTGGAGAACATCCTGGAGAATGGCGTCTATCGATACCTCCGGAACCCCGATGGCACGCGTAAGGACAAGGCAGGGTGGAAGAGGTTCGGATTCCCCCTCTTCTACCAGTCCGACGCCCTCGAAATTCTAGATACACTTACCCGCCTAGGCGTCCGTGACGACCGGATGCGGCCCGCGGTTGACCTCGTGTTGGGTGCGCAGCAACCAGATGGGCGGTGGTTGCTCGAGAACACGTTCAACGGGAAGATGTGGATCGACATAGAGGAGAAGGGGAGGCCATCGAAGTGGATAACCCTTCGAGCCCTCAGGGTACTGAAGCGACTGGGATACGCTGGTAAACTTTAACGCCTCGGCGCGCCCCCTACTCCCTTATAACGGGGGCTATGCTACGGCTGAGGCTCAGGCTCATAGAAGATCCGTCACAAACGACATCCTGAGTATCTACGTCCCCAGTTTCTTCAACATGATGGGCATGAGCATTGTCAGCCCCATCATCAGCCTCTATGCGACGAGCTTCGGTGTTAGTCTCGCGGTGGCGAGTCTAGCCATAACGGCCCACGCCTTCGGTCGCTTCGTCTCCGACATCCCTGCTGGTATCGCAGCAGACAGGATAGGTCGCCGCCCCATCATGATAGTCGGCTCTGTCCTTGTCATGGTCACCGCCTTTCTCAATGCTTCGGCGGGGAACTTCGCACTCTACCTCGTCTACCGTTTCCTCGGAGGTGTTGGCAGCGGCATGTGGACGACGAGCAGGCAGACTCTACTCGTAGATATTCTGAAACCGGAGGAGAGAGGGCGCGTCCTCGGCTACTTTCAGGCCTTCATGCTCATAGGGCAGAGTGCAGGTCCCGTCATCGGCGGCTTCGTCGCCGCTGCATGGGGGATATCCGCGCCCTTCTACGCCTACACAGCGACGGGCTTCATCTGCGTCCTCCTCACCTACTTCCTAATCTTCGAGCCTAAGGGCCTCACGAGGAAGAGGGTGGAGGGAGAGCGTCTCTTTAAACTCAGCGACGTCGCGAGGCTCCTCAAGAATCAGACCTACGCAATGGCGTGCTTCGCCACCTTCGTTGTCTTCTTCCAGAGGTCTGGAATACGCACCGATATACTGCCAATCTACGCTGCTAACGAGCTGGGGCTGGACCCCGCCGCTATCGGCACCATCCTCGGCTACGCCACCATTACTAACCTCCTCATCACGGTCCCCATAGGCTACGCTATAGACCTCCTCGGGAGAAAGCCGGTTATTATCTGGAACATCCTGATCCTGGCAGCGGCCGACATCGGGTTCATCCTCGCACGCGACTATTGGGGACTCGTCTTCGCGGCGGTCATCATGGGCCTCGCCTCCGGCGGAGCCGGTCAGGCGCCCCTCGCCCTCGCTACCGATGCATCGTACAATGAGCAACGTGGTTTAGCCATGGGCGTCTACAGGCTCATGGGGGACCTTGGCTCCATGATCGGACCCATTGCGCTCAGCGCTATAGCTGACGCAACTGACCTCCACACACCATTCTTGGTCATGGACGGTCTACTCATATTCAGCGCACTCATGGTCGCTATCTTCGCAAAGGAGATAATAAAGACCAGATTCAACAAGGGCGGCGTGACACTAAGTCAGATTTAAATCGCTGTAGACGGCTCTGCGTAGGAATACATAGAGGCCGAATCTTGACCGAACGATCCAGGACTAGCGACATACTGTCGATCTACGTCCCCTCGTTCTTCATATTTGTAGGCATGGGCATCGTCTCCCCGGTGTTGACGATCTATGCGCAATCCTTCGGCGTCAGCATCTTCCTCGCAGGGATGGCGATCACTGTCTACAGCGTGGGGCGCCTCGTGATGGACTTCCCAGCCGGCCTCCTCGCTGACAAGATAGGGCGCAGACCTCTGATGATAATAGGGACTGCACTGATCACCCTCTGCGCCTTCCTAAACGCCACTGCTGATAACTTCTTGCTATTCCTCTTCTACCGATTCATCCAAGGCATAGGCGCAAGCATGTGGATGACGAGCCGCACCACCCTCCTCGCCGACATACTTAAGCCTGAGGAGAGGGGGCGCGTCCTCGGCTACTTCCAGAGCTTCCAGACCATAGGACAGGCGGCAGGCCCCACGATTGGCGGCTTCATCGCGACTTGGTACGGCGCTAAGGCCAACTTCTACTTCTACGCTGCAACTGGCGTCGTTAGCCTTGTCTTGACCTATATGTTCATCAAGGAGACGGAGATCGGGAAGGCTCACAGCGGAGAACTCGCCTTTCCACGCGATCTAACCCTCAAGCTCATGAGGAATAAGGGCTTCGTCTTCGCCTCGATTGCGAGCGCCACCTCCTTCTTTCTAATGTCCGGTATAAGGCAGGACATACTTCCCATCTACGCCGCTGAGGTGGCGGGCCTCTCCCCTGCCGACATAGGAATGATACTAAGCGCCGCCACCCTCGCCAACCTATTCCTAACCATCCCCATCGGCTATGGCATCGACCTCATAGGGAGGAAGCCGATAATCGTCTTCGGCCTCGTAGTCTCTGGCGTCTCGATGCTTCTCTTCCCACAGTTCACATCATTCATCCTGCTCTGTGGCGTCTCCCTCATAATGGGGATAGGGACAAGCGGTATGCAGCAGGCCCCATTAGCAATGGCGACCGACGCCACCATCGGTGAGCCCCGCGGAATAAGCATGGGCATCTTCCGCTTCTTCGGCGACATCGGAAGCCTCTTCGGCCCCATCCTCCTCGGAGTCATCGCCGACGGCTTCGGCTTATCTGCCCCATTCTACGTCATGAGTGGAGTCATCTTACTCGTTGCCGTCTTCATCTTCCTATTCGGAGAAGAAACTCTCCCTGGGAAGAACGGGAAGAAGAATCTGGAACAGACGAAGACGCCCTTATAAACGAAAGCCAAAAGTTCCC
>CAZIKD010000162.1:0-5330 GCA_964539725.1 uncultured Candidatus Bathyarchaeia archaeon
GTGTCCTCTGGGGAAATCTGGGTCACGCCGATCATGTCTCCTGACGCCATGCAGCTCATCGAAAAGGGTGTTCCTCTGAACTTCATTCGTCCCAAGGACGGTGTGCCGGCGCTCTATGATACCCTGAACGTAGTCAAGAATTGTCCCAATCCAGATCTGGCGTTTAAATTCGTCGACTGGGCCCTTAACGAGGCTTCGCAAAAAGGTCACTCCGAAACATGCTTCATCATTCCGATGAGAAAGGGCGTTCAATTGATCCCTTCGGTCGCCAAAAAGCTACCCACGGTCGAGGAGCTTGAGCTTCTTCTTAATTTCGATGACCAACAGGTAAACAAGATGAAAGACCAATGGATCGAACGCTACAACAAGGAAGTCCTAAATTTCTAAGTTCTTTGGCACCGATTTGCCGAGGGCAGCCGAGCCTTGGATTGAACGCGAGGCGAGGCTGCACCTTTGGCTCGACAGGAACGACGTGATAGGAACGGGAGACACTTGTCACCCAACAGAGTTCGGAGGAAATTGTGAACGAGAAATCAGGTGAGGCTTCCGACCTGGAGTTGCGAGATCTTTCAAAACATTTCGGAAGCTTCGTCGCGGCAAGTCATATCAATTTGAGAGTAAGAAAGGGAGAGTTCCTTTCTCTGCTGGGACCCAGCGGTTGCGGAAAAACCACGACGCTGCGTATGATTGCCGGGTTCGTGGACCCCACGGACGGCCAAGTCCTCATCAAGGGAAAAGATGTCAGTGACACCCCCTCCTACAAAAGAAATGTGGGCATGTGTTTTCAAAGCTACGCACTTTTCCCTCACCTGACCGTTGAAGATAACGTGGCTTTTGGCCTGAAGCTAAGAAAGGTTAGCAAAGAACAGATCAAAGAGAAAGTGGAGAGGAGCCTGGAACTTGTAAAACTGAAGGGGAAAAATCTTCGATATCCCTCTGAATTGTCGGGTGGAGAGCAACAAAGGGTGTCGTTGGCACGAGCGTTGATCATCGAACCGGATGTGTTACTCCTGGATGAACCCTTAAGCAACCTGGATGCCAAACTGAGAGCGGAGATGCGTATTGAGTTGAAGAGGATCCAAGAAACGGTAGGCATCACGAGCATTTTCGTCACCCACGATCAGGAAGAGGCCTTGGTGCTATCCGACCGAATTGTCGTGATGAATAAGGGCGCGATCGAACAAATTGGGACGCCCACGACGATTTATGAGAATCCTGAGACAGAATTTGTCGCCCATTTCATCGGAGAGGGCAATTTCTTTGATGGAATAATCAAAGGGAGCAACGAAGTCGAAGCGGATGTAGAAGTGGAGAATGGACGGATGCGGATTACTGTCGCTCAGACCGGCGGCCTCAGCGTGGGTGCTCGGGTGAAGTTCGTCGTCCGACCGGAATATATCCACTTTGCGCCACAATGCGAATCGCCGGTCAAGAACGTTTCTAAAGGCACTATCCGGTTTGCCAGTTACATCGGGTCTGTCTGTAATTATGTCTGCTCCTTGGATGAAATAGGGAAGGATGTGTTGGTTTCTGTACAAGGTGAACCCGGTCAGCGTCCGATCACGGAGGGAACAACGGTATCTCTTTGTTGGACTCCGCAAAGCTGCACGGTATTTGATACACCCCCTGCCTGCCATGATTTACCTAAGCGGGTTTCTGATGGATCTGCAAGAGAGTAAAGTGGTACCGAAAAAACGAAGCCTAACAAGACGGTTGAAAAAACTCACACCTCTGGGATTACTCGGCCCAACTTTCTTTTTCATCATCCTCATTTATACCGGTGCCTTGATATCGTTGTTTGTGTTCAGTTTTTATCGATACATGCCTTCCGGTGAAACCATCATGGAAAGGGCTTTTATTCTCGACCATTATATCCGCTTTCTTTCCGATCCTTACTATCTGAACGTCCTCTGGACAACTACAAAATTCAGCCTGATGATCACCGCAATAACGCTGTTGGTGGGATACACGATATCCTACACGATGGTTCGAAGTGAATCCAAGTCTTTTAAGCGACTCATCCTGATGGTGGTGCTGATCTCCTCTCTGGTGGCTGTTCTGGCGCGGATTTACAGTTGGATGATCATTCTTGGCGAGGAAGGTCTCCTGAACAATTTCCTTGTGCTTCTGGGCATCATTCCAAGCGCCAATCGCATTCAGTTCCTGGGAAAACCCTACGGAGTGATTATCGGACTCACTCATATCCTTCTTCCTTTCATGATCTTCACCATGGCGGGTGTATTGAGAAGAATCGATCGCTCAGTGGAAGAAGCTGCCCAAAGCCTCGGTGCCAATAAGATCCAGACATTTCTGAAGGTCACCCTTCCGCTGAGCATGCCAGCGATCGCGTCCGGATGTCTACTCGTCTATACGTTGGGGATCAGTGCATTTGCCGTACCGCTTTTGCTGGGTGGCCCTTCAGACCGGATGATTTCCAATTACATTTACGACGAATTCTTATATGTCGGCAACTTCCCGTTCGGATCGGCAATGGCGTTCATTCTCCTTTTCATCTCCTTGTTCATCATCCTCGGCCAGTTCAAAGTTCTTCAATCGAAAAAGCTGGGAGGCAAATTGGATGCCTCATAGAAAAAGATACGCTCACGAATGGAACGGGATGATCATAAAGCTGATCGTCGTCTTAGGGCTCATGTTCCTTGTGTTCCCGATCATCGTCGTCATCGTCACTTCCCTTAACAAGACAGCCTATATTCAGTTTCCACCAGAGTCGCTGTCACTGAAATGGTTTTTGAATATCCTGCAAAAGCAGAAATTTATCAACGGTTTCAAGATCAGTTTGCTCGTCGCTTCGATTGTGACCGTCTTCTCGACCGCTTCGGGCATTCTGGGAGCTCTGGCATTGGTTCGATACAATTTCAAGGGCAAGGGATTTCTCAACAGCTATCTGCTCTCACCCATCATTTTGCCCGAAGTCGTGACCGGTGTTTGTCTGTTGACGTTTTTCAGTAGCTTAGGGATGTTCAACAATATATTGAACTTGATCATCGGGCACACGATTATCACGATCCCTTATGTCATCCGGACGGTGGCAGCCGTCCTGTATCGCTTCAACCGGTCCCTTGAAGAAGCTGCCATGAATCTGGGAGCCAATCCACTAAGAACCTTTTTCAAAATCACTCTTCCGCTGATTAAGACCGGCGTCATTGCTGGCGCCCTATTTGCCTTCATCATGTCATTCGACAATTTTGCCGTGTCTATTTTTTTAACAGGCCCTAGGGCTGAAACGCTTCCTATCATCATTTTCATGCACTTGCGCTATGAGGCAGATCCCACGCTGGCTGCCGTCTGCACCCTTCTCATTATCGGGATCACCGCACTCGTATTATTATTAGAGCGGTTTATGAGCTTGGAGCAATTTGTAGGAATCGATTAGAGGCATCGAGGTATGAACAAAAAGGAGAATCCGATTAAATTGAACAGCCGAGATGTTCCGGAGGATGTTCATTTTCAACGGATCGCATTGCTAAAATCGATGAATTTTGACGACGAAGACCTCCGGCGGCCTTTTGTCGCAGTGATTAATCCCTGGAACGAGCTGCTACCAGGGCACTATCACCTCAGGCAACTGGCTAGCCAGGTTAAATCGGGTATATGGCAGGCAGGGGGGATGCCGCTCGAATTTGGCCATATTGCCCCCTGCGATGGAATGGCAGATGGAGGGATCGGAAATCACTACATACTCCCCAGTCGGGATATCATCGCTGCATCGATCGAAATCATGGTGGAAGCGAGCCGTCTGGATGGCATTGTTGCACTGGGAACGTGCGATAAGATTATTCCGGCTCAATTAATGGCCTTGGCTCGAATCAACTTGCCGGCAATCATGGTGACCGGTGGTTATATGATGCCTGGTCGGCTCGATAAGGAATCGGTGGGTATTCACCATGTGGTCGAGAGCTACCCGAAGTGGAAAGAAAAACTTGTGGCCGATGAGAAATTCCATCGGCTGGTAGACTGCTGTGGACCCACCCCAGGTGCCTGCGGCATGATGGGCACGGCAAATACGTTTTGCTGCATGACAGAAGCACTGGGGATGTCGTTGCCGGGGAATGCCAGCAAATGTGCTGTAGATGCTTCCCTGTATCGCCTGGGGAAACAGTCGGGGCGACAGATCGTATCCCTGATAGCAAAGGATATTCGTCCGAGAGAAATCATGACATTTGACGCGATCGAAAATGCCCTCTTCGTACATTCGGCGATCGGAGGTTCCACAAACGCCCTACTGCACATGGCGGCCATCTGCCATGAGCTTGGCGTGTCACTGCCACTGTCACACTGGAATGAAGTCAGCAAGAAAGTGCCACATCTGGCCGACATCACAGCCGGATCCAAATACACCATGGAGGATTTCGGGGCCGCCGGCGGCGTCCAGGCCCTCATGCATGAGCTCACTTCACTTCTCAATACCGATGTGCTCACCTGTACAGGGAAACCCCTCGCGGAACATCTTGGAGCAGCGACTAACTGGAACTCAGATGTTATTCGGTCACTGACCCATCCGATCTATCCAGAAGGGGCCATCGCGGTTTTGTTCGGAAATCTGGCACCCGCAGGCGCGGTGGTCAAACAGACCGCTGTTGCCACAGAAATGTTGAAACATCGAGGCCCTGCCAGGGTGTTTGAAAGCGAAGAAGCTGCTCGGCATGCACTTGCTGAACAACAGATAACACCGGGAGATATTGTTGTCATACGATACGAGGGTGCACAGGGGGGGCCGGGCATGCGCGAGATGTTCACTTTCCAGGCACAACTCTGTGGGATGGGTTTGGATAAATCAGTTGCTCTTATTACAGATGGTCGGTTTTCCGGTTTTACAAGAGGGCCGGCCATCGGTCACGTATCTCCTGAGGCGGCTGAATCCGGCCCTATTGCAGCCATCAAGAATGGTGACATCATCGAATACGATATCATCCATAAAACGCTTCATTTGCACCTGAATGACCGTGAGATTCAAGAGCGACTCGGTAATCGTAAACCACCGGTGCCAAAGATTACCAAAGGTTTCTTGGGGACCGTTTATCCGCACATCGTTTCTGACGCAGGAGAAGGATGTATTCTCAAAATAAAATAGCCCTACAAGAAAACGACCAGAAGACACTTCATACCTTACCTCTTTGATATTGGCATCCCCGGGTTAATATAACAAGATAAATGCCTGCTCAATGGAAGAAGAAAGAAAGGAGGAGTGGGCAAATAAGCTGAGGATCAGAAATTGTAGAAGAAACGGCTTTTCACCCGCTCTGCCATGAATTTTCCGAGCTCCTGGACCGCACTATTCTTGCTGGCTTCATTGATGACACCGCCAAAAG
>CAZIKD010000163.1:0-5287 GCA_964539725.1 uncultured Candidatus Bathyarchaeia archaeon
AAGAAGGCCCCCCACCAAAGAAAAACACGAAGACATTAGAAAAAACAGAGGAAATGCTAAATCAGCTAAGAAATTACATCAGTGGCTACTGGAGCATCTAGGTTAAACCATCGCACGCGCGTTACTCTGGGAGATCAAGGCAAATATCGTTGGGCAAATTATCAGGATAATCCTTTGAGGGGGAAATAATTTTTCCACACCATCATCTTAAACACGTGTGTGAAAATAACTGGAAGCGTAACCACTGGACTAAGCACGTGAAGGGTTTAGACTGCAACCTTTGCGCGCGCGCCGACGTCTCGACTAAAATCTGTTCCCTCCAAAGATATTTATCTAAAATTAGCCCATATCGAACCGTCTAAGATGTCCAACCCCGATGTTAGGCAGAACATATATCAACAGAAAATAAACAGCATGATTAACGATGTAAATGGAATCAAAACGCAGCTCAGCAACACCGAGAGCAAGGTGTACGGAATCGATGAAACAATATCAAAACTACCCGCCAGAATCTCATCAATACGCCAGATGAACTACAGGATACAAGCCAGCTTTGAGGATGATCAGCTTAAAGCCGCCAGTCGATGGGCGACGATAGGCCCAGCGATAAAATCAGAGGTATCAAGCAGGGCGGCGACGCTGAAGATGGATCTCTCCTCCCTCGAGAGAGACATAAACAGCCACAGACTCCACCCCTCATTCGAAATAAGCGGGCTAACAGGCTTAGATATGAGGATAAACACCCTCAGAGTCCTCGTGTACGACTTCAGCAGCAGGATTCAAGGGGAACTCGTCCAACTCGACAGCGTACTGACACCACTCGCGCAGGGCCTCTCAGCCGCAGAATCCACAGTGAAACTGACCTCCTCCGCGAGTTTCCAGTGGAAGGAAGGTGAAACTCCAGTTATAGCCGTTCATGCCAAGGATATGAATGAGAAAATGGAGGGAATACTCACACTCACGAACCAGCGAATGATATACGAGAACCAGAAGGAGATCGTCATAAAGAAGACCCTATTCATAGTGACTGAGAAGAAGATAGAACGTCAAATGAGCCTCGAGAGGCCTATAGGCTCAGTAAGTAAACTAACCAAGGGTAGAGTCGGACTGCTCGCGGGGGCAGGGCTCTACATCGAATTCAAGCAGGGCGACATCCAACTCAAGCTGGACACAAAGAGCGAGGAGGCAGACCAGGTGGTCAAATACTACGGTCTAATCACCTCGGGACAAATCGATGAAGAACTCGGTAAAATGAAACCCATGGAACAGAAGTCAGCGGAGAAACGTGTTGTCAGCTGCTCAAAATGCGGCGCACCTTACACAGGCGAGATCTACCGTGGACAACAAACAGTCCAATGCAAATACTGCAACACCATCATAACGATTCAATAATTATAAAACCACAAACGACTTTCATGAATTGGAGCTGATGCTTATGGGCACCCCGTCGGAACCGAAGAAGCAGGTGAGAAGTGGAATATTAGATGAAATTGAGAATCTCTTAACATCGGGCTATGGGAAGAAGGAGGACCTCAGAGCCCTCGATAAAGACCTTAGGGAAAAATACTACTCTGAGCTGATGGCCCTCCACCACCAATGGGAGAAGATATACCTCGAGGTCCTCGAGGCGGGACAGACCGCCATTGGTAGAGAGTGCAAGAAGGCGATCCAGACAATGGATCGCCTCGCAGCCACCGTGAACAGGGCTGACTACGGCTACGCTCCAATCTTCGACAGAGTCCAGAAGATACAGACCGAGGCTCTGAGCAGGGTGCTCGAGTACGATAAAAACCTTGCAAGCAACCTAAACCAGCTAAGCAAAGACGTTGCAGCAGCCGAAGCCTCACTCAGGGAATCAACGTGGCCACTCCTACGAACGCTGGTAGACACCCTCAACAGGGACCTCGCAGCATTCGACGAAAGCTGGAGAAAGAGAAAACAAGCAATGAGTGGAAGCTAGGAGAATTGAATGAAAATGCCGATAATTGAAGCAGTGCAGTGGTCGGGCGCCGAGCCAAATCAGGTCGCCTACCGGTTCCCAAAGGTATCCCTAAAATACGGGAGCCAAGTAATCGTGATGGAAAACCAGTGGGCCGTTTTCTATAGAGACGGAAAAGCCCTCGACGTATTCGGACCCGGTCGACACACAATCACAAGCGCAAACATACCCATACTCACCGAGCTAGTCAAGAGACTCGGAATAATTGGAGACATCTTCGAGTGCGAGGTCGTTTACGTAAACAATAGTCAACTGAGGGCGAACTTCGGAGGCCAAGCCTACTCAGCCCCAAGCGGCCAGATAGCATACCAGGCAGAGGTCAGCTTCTTCGGGTACATGCTCTACAAGGTCGAAGACCCCAAACTATTCGTCACCGAGTTCTTCGGAAACCGCAACGCCTCAACATCCCAGGACGTCGAAAACTACATCCGCGGATTCATCGTCGAACGAATAATCGACGCATTCGGCGGATACGATATTCAGAGCCTAGTCAGAAACGTAGATGAAGTAACAGACAAGACAACACTAGTAATAAACGACGAGGCCAGACGAGCCGGACTAACCATAATAGACGCGGTGTTCGAGGGAGTAAAGATCCCAGAGGAGGCCAGAAGATTCGCCTCAGGGGTAGGCCAACAGGCGATGGCCATGCAGTACGCAAAGGAGACCGCCCAGTCCCTGCCACCAGACAGCGGCGCCGCCGGAGCAGGCCTCGGGGCAGGTATAGGTTTAGGTCTGGGAGCGCAGATGATGAGGGGCATGCAACCAGAATCCGCCCCCCAGAGGGTCGTGATCTGTCCAAGCTGCGGAGCACAGAACACCGAAGGAAACAAATTCTGCGCCCAATGCGGCGGCAGCCTACAACCCAAGGGGTTTAAGTGCCCGAACTGCGGTGCCGATAATCCATCATCCAACAAGTTCTGCGGAAGCTGTGGCAAGTCAATGACGCCCTCAACCACATTGTGCCCAAAATGTGGAGCCAAGAACCAACCGGGTCTAAAGTTCTGCGGTAACTGCGGGGAAAAGTTAGCATAACCACCCAGACACAAGGCACTCCACAACCTCCAAAAGGAGATGCCGATTTTTTTAACACTTCTAAATAATTCGCGTGCGCTTATCGGATTAGGTTGGGACCCAAGCTAACGCTAACAGATCGACCCTAATATCGCTCCGGCTTGGCCTAAACTCAAGGACCGAGACCTCATTGGGAACGCTCTCCCATTTACGTGTGATCTTATCCACAGCTTCCCTAAGATCAGCTTCTAGTTCATCGGCGTCCTTCTTCAGATCGGATAGTTTCCCCTGCTTCTCCTGGACATCATTCTGTGCTTTTTCAGTCATTCTCCTCCGTCTGGAGGCGGTGGTTATCCCCGTTGTTCTCCTACGGCCAATAAAGAACCCCAAGACGGTCTCACCTACGCCGAGGTATTCCTCGCGTTTACGCGACTGAACCTCCTCTTGGTCGCTGGATAGGGATCTTTCAATGGATCGGGTCTTGGCCTCTAGTTTGCTTATCTTCTCCCCGTATTGATCCTGTATCTTACTAACCTCAGAGTCTCTGCGTTCACGGGCAGCGTCCCTGATCCGTATCGCGAATGCTCTCTCGTCTTCTCCCAGTTGCTGAGTAACGCTGAGATCCTTGTGGGAGAGGATTCTCAGCCGAGAGTTTAGTAGCAGGTAGTCTATTAGGGATCTCCCATAGCCCTGAATTTTCTCAGCAGAATTTATCTGGACTGGAAAAGGTGCGTAAGTTGCTGATCCTATTGGGTAGCTAGTGTATCGAATCTTATCCGCGGCGACCCTCTGGGCTCTGTCCCAACTTGGCCCAACTTCGTCCCTAGGTGTGAGGAGCAATACATCAGCGATCTGACGGTCGACCCCGAGCTTCTTATCATAGTAGGCTATCGCGGTCTTAGCCATTAATCGTGGTTCATAGATCGGCTCCCCAGAGTCACGGGTTGGTGTTGATTGGTTGAATGCAGAGCTTTGCCCTTCTCCAACTACAGGATCGGTAATGTATACCTGAGTTATCTTCGGGTCAATGCTCGGGGGATTAGAGGAGAGATCTGCATTCTGCTTTATGAAAGATGTAGGTTTACCGAAGCTCTTTAGGGGCTGCCTGGTTTTCATTAAATCGCTAATTTGAGGCTTCGTCAATGGACCCCTAAGATAACTCATGGCCCACCTTGATTGAAAGACCTGGGGAGGCCCCTGGTGGATGTTGTGCATTAGGAACACCCTGCTACTTAATTTGTTGATTAGGAGGTCGTAGTCGGTTTCTCCTCCAACCCCCCCGGACGCTACGATGGCGCCTCTTAAGCCCTCAATAACCTTATCCTTATCCCTCTCGGCTTGGAGTTTCCCGATTAGCCAAGTGCCCGTGTTCGTCAAGCCCTTATAGTCGATGTCGACGGGGTTCTGGGTGACGAGTGTGACCCCCAAGCCAAAGGCTCGTGCCTGTTTTAGAAGGGTCATTAACGGTTTCTTGGATGAAGGCTCCGCGACGGGCGGCATGAACCCGAAAACTTCGTCGAAGTAAAGGATGGCCCTTAAGCTTGTCGTTCCCTGCTGTCGTCTAACCCAAGTCACAATGTTCTCAAGGAGCAGTGTTACGATGAACATTCTCTCGCTATCGCTGAGGTGGGCCAAGTAGAAGATGCTGTGACGCGGCTTTCCCTCCGCGTTATACAAGAGTTTATCGATGTCAAGTGCCTCCCCCTTCAACCAACTGACGAAACTCGGTGAGGCTATTAGCGTGTTCATGGCCATAGCGAGTTGGAATCGGTCCTTCGAAGGGTAGAAGGCGTCGAGTTCAAAGACTCCCAGCTTTGTGAAGGGGGGCTTCTGAATGGATGTTATCAGCTTCTCGATCGTAAGGTCCTCGTTTCTACTCCAATAAAACTCAAAGATGTTTGATAGCAGGATACCCTCGGGGCTTCTTATGGGATCTACCTTCAACCCTAAGAGGCCGATGAGGGCAGCCACAACTCCGCTAATGCGGTCGCGTATTACCTCCCCATCGATATTAAAGTCTAGATTAGGAGAAGCGAGGCTACTCATTATACTAACAGGTATGCCGGCTTCTGATCCGGGGGTGAATATTGTATATTCTACAGAGTTCTTTAATTGGCCTATGCGCTCTGGATTAATGCCCCAGTCGCTGAGGCCCTTTTTCCAGGTATCAGATACGCTTACAGCATAATCGGCGACTGACATCCCCTTTTGCCGGGCATCATCAACGTTAATCCACGGCTCAAAGTCCCTCGGGTCCAGGTTAGGGAATTGGAG
>CAZIKD010000164.1:0-5271 GCA_964539725.1 uncultured Candidatus Bathyarchaeia archaeon
GAACCATCCGACAGGACATCAACGTCTCCATCAAGAGAGGGAAGGTCGTCGAGATTAAGGGCGTACAGGACCTTCCCATGATGCCCACCATCGTCGAGTACGAGGCGCAGCGCCAGTGGAACTTACTGGAGATCAGGGACGAACTAATTAAGCGTGGCATGAAGCCCGAACAAATCAGAGATGAGCAGTTCGACGCCTCCGCCATCTTCAAGGCTACAGAGTCAAAGATACTCAGGGGCGCACTAAAGGCGGGCGGTGTCGTCAAGGCTGTAAAGCTCCCCGGGTTCACAGGCCTAACCGGCAGGGAGCTCTGCCCCAACAGGCGCCTCGGCACTGAGATGAGCGACCACGCCAAATTCAGGAGCGGCGTCAAGGGCATCTTTCACACCGACGAGCTCCCCGGTTATAGCATAACCCAAGCCGAGGTCGACGCGCTTCGTAAGCTTATCGGCGCGGCTGAAAGGGACGCCGTTGTCATAGTCGCGGACGACGCCGAGAAGAGCAAGCAAGCCCTAACCGCCATCGTCGAACGAGCGAGGGACATCTTCAACGGGATACCCTTCGAGACACGGGCTGCTAACCCCGACGGGACGACGAGGTTCACACGCCCGCGCCCAGGTGCAGCACGCATGTACCCCGAGACCGACGTCAAGGCCATAACTCTAACCCCAGAACACCTCGCAGCCCTAAAGCAGCGTTTACCCGAGATGCCCGAGACTAAGCTAAGGCGCTTCCAGATGGACTACGCCCTCAACGAGAAGCTCGCGAGACAGATAGTCGACAGCGAGTATATAGGCCTCTTCGAGGAGCTTACCCGTAACCATAAGGCGCTGACGACCCTCGCCGCCGTAACCCTCACTGAGGACCTTAAGAAGCTCCAGAGAGACGGCGTGCCAATCGAGGCACTCACCGACGACGCCATAAGGAGCACATTCGCCCTCGTAGACTTGGGGGAGACCGTTAAGGAGTCCGTACCCGCCATACTCACCTGGCTGACCCAGAACCCCGCGAAGCCCGCGAAGGAGGCCATCATGGCCCTAGGACTCGACATGCTATCCGAAGCTCAGATCGCGTCGATAATCGAGGCTAAGATCAGAGCCAATCCCGAGATGCTCGCAAAGATGGGTGAGAGAGCAGCGGGGCCAATAATGGGGGCTGTTATGGCTGAGATCCGAGGCAAGGCGAAGGCGGCCAACGTCCAGGAAATGATCGCGAGAAAGCTCAGAGAAGCCCTCGCCAAATAGCCCCTTTTCATAATATTCATACATTAACAAACATATTATTACTACATATTTATATCATCTCAAATATTTGCCACATTACGTGGTGTATCGGTGCTAATATCCCGATAAATCTAGGAAAAACCGCCATTTGACACATTTTGCTCCGTCTCATAAAAAAAAGAACCCATAGATAATGTCGTTCGACAACTGTTATAAGCCCAATAATATCAGGGTAATACGAGTTGTGATACAATGAGCCGCCCATCTTTCCATCTCAAGGTCAAGATAGGTGAGATGGAGGTCGAACTGGGTGGTGACAAAGCGGAGGTCCTATCAACCCTCGATGAGCTGCCGACCATCATCGAGAAGGTTTCAACCTCCTTCCAGGGTGAGTCAACGGGGCACAGACCGCGCCCTAAAAAACAGGCTGAGAACGGGACACCCGAGGCCTTACCACAGATCCCTCGGACTACCCAATGCAGTGAGGCTATAACCGCCCTCCTCGCCGACCCATGGGGAAAGACGCCACGCACAATCGCGGAGCTAAGGGAGGCGATGGAGGCGAACGCTGTCTTTTTCCCAAAGACCACCCTTTCCGGCGTCCTCGTCTGGCTAGTAAAGAAAGGGACGATCCGCCGCTGGAAGGACAAGAAGAGAGGGTACCTCTACACTATGAACGCGCAGGGAGTCGAATGAATTGCCAAAAATTACTCTCACCGTGAAGACCCAGTTCGGAGACATCCGGGTCACCGGGGAGACTCCTGAGGAACTCCTCAGTTGCCTCGACTGGCTTACCAAGGATTACGTGGCGCAACTTAATGAGAAGGTCTCGGGACTCGTCTCGAAGCAGGCCCTCGACCATCTCAAGGACATTGTAGAAATGAGAAGGGACGGCCCAATCCTCGTTTGCAAGGAGCAGATAAGCCACTACGAGGCGATGGGGCTCCTCCTCTATGCTATAAAGGGGTACCAGTCTACTGGGAAGGAGCTGAAGTCGATCCTCAACGAGAGTGGGCGCAAGGTCGTAGTGCCGGCCAGGCTTCATGAGATGGTGAAGAAGGGTCTCCTTTTCCGCCCCGAGGGGAGGGGGGGCATCTACAAGCTAACAGCGAAGGGGGTCAACTGGGTGGAGAAAGAAGTCCTACCTCCGATACGGGAGAAGCAAGCTGCGCTAGTCTAGGGTGCGCCTTCTCATAATCCTCGTACATGTCGGAGACGGTGACAAGGAGACTCAACACTATCTGCTTAGCGTCACAGGTATATCCACCGTCCTTGAAGGGGCTACGCTGTATCAGGTTCTTCTCGAGGAGCTTCGCTACCGCCCTCTCCGTCGCCTTTGGTGTGAGACTCAGCTCGGCGGATAGTTCCTTCACCGACATCGTCCTCGCTGTACCCAGTAGATGGAAGACTATCTGGAATTGGCTCGGCGCCTTGCGTAGCTTCAGCAGTGTGTCTGTCATATCTCTTAGCTCGCCAAGTTGCTTCTCCGACATCGTTTCCCGGGGTCCCTTTCTCCCATGTCCTTTTAAACGATACCTATCAGTGTGGAGTGGAGAGGTGGCTGAAAGTAGACAATTACTTGTGCTCTAGATCTCTATAGAGTTTCATTATTAGATCGTAGGGCGTCACGACGGCGAGGTATCCCTCGGGGCGGGAGTCAACGAGCCCTTGCTTCTTCAGCTCGGCGAGGCGCGCCCGGACCGTGGAACCATTCTCCCCCAGTGCCTTTGCGATCTCCTGCGGCTTGAGGACACTTCCCCTGAAGGCGAGGTGACAGAGGATCTTATATGCGGAGGTGTTTGGTTCGAGCTGATCAAGCTTGTTAGTGCTCATTTCTTGAAGTACTCCTGGAGAAGTGTAACTAGGATCGGCCCAAGCTTGTACCTGTAGACTCCACGACTCACCGGGTCAACGAGCCCCTTATTCTTCAAGTTGAAGAGGGCGATGTTGACTGCGTTGACAGTGAGTCCTAGCTTCTCAGCGATCTTCTGACTCGAAAGGGCATCGCCACTCTCCACGAGGCAGAGGAGCACTTGCTGTTGGCTTTCCGCTCGCCTCAGGCCCTCAAGCTCGTTGGCACCAATCATTAGGCTCACTTCTTCGCGAAAACATATGAGACGAAGTCAGTGAAGGGAATGGCGCTTCTGTAATTACCATCCTCCATCTGCTTGACATAACCCTTGTCGAGTAGGCTACGGAGCGCAGGGCGTACGGTACCGGAGGCGATACCCGTCTCTTCACTGATAGCACTGGGGAGACTCGCACCTCGGAAGGCGAGATAGGTGAGAACCTTGAACTGCGCTGTGTCAGACTTCAACTCTTGAGTTGCCTTTTCGATCAGCTCAGACATCTCACTTCGCCTGCTTCTCCAACGTCTCGATCCTGTTCATTAGGTGGATCACGATCCCCGCGTAGTTAGGTTCGTAGTTGCCTCGTCCGCTTCTCTGAAGGAGACCATCCCTCGCGAGCTTAGCGAAAGCATCCTTTACGGAGTTGTACTTGGCATCGAGCTTGGCCGCCATCTGCTCGGGGCCTAGGGTTGGGTCTTGGAGGAAGCTTCGAAAAACCTTGTCCTTTAGGCTTAATTCCTCGGACATTTGAATAAAATTAGCCTCTACTTCTTATTAACTTTTTTTTTGATCCGGTGATGTTGGATCGCTCGTGGATTGATTTATCCGAGCGTTATCATTTCTCGCTTTATATATAGAATGGCAATAAGACCAAATTATGCTCCATGTCTTCGATCACTTTAAATATCTAGGAAAAAAAGTGTTGTGCAGGAACTGTTCTGGAGGTTATGCGTCGAGTGCTAAGTCTTGAGGAGCGGGCGGGCGTCGTCGAGGAGGTGAGGAGACCGGGCGGTAGTTTGAGCCTCTCCGTAAGGGATCTCCTGCTTAGAGAAATTTCGAGCGACGTTACCTCGGAGCAGCCCGAAGTCGCGGCTCTTGCTGCGCGTATCAGAGAGGAGATGAGCATATTTCCCATGACGAAGCACGAGTCGTATAAACTGGTTGCTGGTGTAGACGCGGGTAGCCAGATACTCCCACTTGCCTCTAAGAGGTATGGCATCATTAGTGCTCTCGTCTATGGCCTCCCCGGGGGCGTTAAATTTTGGATGTCCCCCGAGTTGATGTCACTCTCGTATGGGGTAGCCGGGAACAGGTTCGAGGGGATGGTGAACGCTAGGAGGGAGGCGAAGCTCTACGAGACCGCAGCAGTGTATCTGCGAGCTAACCCGGAGACTGAGCTCCTCCTTATGGATGGTCCACTCGCCTTCAGCGATTGGTGGGGAGTGGCTGGTTGCCATAAGGACCAAAAGAGGCTCCTCGACGCGGTCAACGGGCTTCTCCGACTAAGTAGGGAGGTAGGCGTCACCTTAGCAGGTATAGTGAAGAGGCCGAGTGCCCGCTACCTCCTCTACCATCTTGGGCTTCAGGGAGAGACTAAGCTACCCGACAGCTTCCTCCTTCTCCATGCTCTCCGTCCGGGTGAGAGAACAGACATCTTCAGCCCAAGGACCGCCCTAATGCAGGCGAGCAGGGCTGCCAACTTCATGGGGTCCCTCGATGTTCCCGTCTACAGCTTTTACGGGCGGATGACCCGGGAATGGAGCCTGCCCCCCGTCAGGATCGACCTACCCGCCCACAGCCTTGGATGTCTCGATGACATCGCCGACTACTGCTACAGCGCCGCATTAAGCAACGGGATACCGCTCCCTATAGTGAAAGCGGACGAGGAGGTCAAGATCACCCGCCGCTTCATGGCGGAGATCTACGGTGAGATACTTAGCAGGGTGAGCAGGCGTACCGGTGAGATCCGGGGGCTCGCGCCGTATTGGGGTGAGGGCAGATGGATGGGGGCTTAAAGGTAGGACACACATACAGCCTGACGGGCGAGTACAACGTCGACCAGATCACGATCCTCCTAATGCGGGGCAGGGAGCTAGCGAAAGGAGATCTCGTCTATGTAAAACACCCAAAGAATGGCTCACCTGTCGTCTACCAGGTCGTCAAGGTCTACCCCCACAAGAGGGTCAGGGAGTACGAGG
>CAZIKD010000165.1:0-5252 GCA_964539725.1 uncultured Candidatus Bathyarchaeia archaeon
AACAGCTGATCAAGGGGATACAGACAGTGAACCAAGTGAAGCAGTTCAGGGCACCCTCGATCATAAGCACGGGACCAGGAGCGGCGAAGGAGGCGGGCGCCCACGCCAAGCAGCTCGGAAAGAAGGCGCTAATAGTGACCGACGCCAACCTGGTGAAGATCGGTCTACTCAAAGAAGTCAAGGCGTCCCTCGACGCCGCAGGCGTCCCCTACTCGGTGTACGATAAGGTGGTGATGGAGCCGGTCGTCGAGTATGTCGACGAGGGACTTCGTGCCTTCGGGGATGCCGGTGCTGACATCGTCGTCTCGGTGGGCGGTGGGAGCCCGATAGATACCGGGAAGGCGATTGCGGCCCTCTCGAGGAACTCAGGGGCGATCAGCGATTACATGGGCGCGAACAAGATTGAGAAGCCTTCAGCTCCCCTGATCGCCATCCCCACGACGGCGGGGACGGGTAGTGAGGTAACTCCATTCACCATCATCACAAACAAACAGACAGATGTGAAGATGCTCATCTCGAGCCCACACCTGCTCCCCATTGTGGCACTCGTCGACCCGCTCATGACGCTGAAGATGCCTCGGGGAATAACTGCGGCGACGGGGCTCGACGCCCTCACACACGCCATCGAGGCGTACGTCTCCGTCAAGGCCCAGCCCCTCACAGACACCTTCGCGCTTCAGGCCATCCGACTCATTTCAAGCAACATACGCAGGGCGTGGTCCCACCCAGACGACCTAGAGGCCAGGAGCAGCGTGCTCATGGGGGCTCTGCAGGCGGGGCTCGCCTTCGCCAACTCCTCGGTGGCTCTTGTCCACGGTATGGCGCGTCCCATCGGCGCCTATTTCCACGTCGCCCATGGCATATCCAACGCCGTCCTCCTCCCAACCGTAATCGAGTACAGCGTCGCCGGTAACCCGGGGAGATACGCGGATATCGCGGGGGCGATGGGGGAGGAGACGGGGGGACTTTCCACGGCTGACGCCGCCCAGAGGACAGTCGACGCCGTCAGGAGGCTCAACGCTGACCTCCAGATACCAAGCCTCAGCGGCCTTGGTGTCAACGTCTCCAAGTTCGAGTCGGTGGTCTCTAAGATGGCTTTGGACGCCATAGCGAGCGGTAGTCCGGGGAATAACCCACGGAAGGCGACGCCGGAGGAGATCGTGGCGCTCTACCGGAAGGCGTTATGAGGGTCTCATCTTCTTAAGCGCCGGGCGCTCAACATTTCAAAGGATAGGTCATGCCTGAGTGCGATCTACTGATCAAGAACGCTAGGATAGTTGATGGAACAGGCGCCCCCGCCTTCGGGGGTGCCATTGCGGTGAATGGCGAGAGGATACAGGCCGTCGGTAGGGTCGAAGGTGAGCTAAAGGTCGAAGCTACGAAGGTCATCGACGCCAGAGGGCTCGTCGTCTCCCCAGGCTTCATAGACGCCCACAACCACGGTGACTGCAGCATCCTCTATTATCCCAGGGCGGAGAGTTTCGTCCGACAGGGAATAACAACATTCGTCGGTGGGAACTGCGGGACTAGTCCTGGCCCCTACGGCGACTATATGGACGCCGCCTACTTCCTATACGACCTCTACTGGCGCATCGACCCCGACATGTACTACGGGGAGCGCTTACAGCTCCTCGAGAAAGTGAACTCACTCCATAAGGAGATGTACGGCTGGGAGATAGACTGGGGCACCCTTGGGGAGTGGATGGACCGCGTCGAGGCGAAGGGGGCCTCCGCTAACCTCGTTCCCATAGCCGGACACGGCGACATCCGTTACCTCGTCATGGGACTCGACTACCGCAGGAAGGCCACTAAGAAGGAAATCACCGTCATGTTGGAGCACGTCGCTAGGGCGATGGAGGATGGCTGTAGGGGCCTAAGCGTGGGCAGAGACTATAACCCCGGCTACTGGGCTGATACATCCGAGCTGGTCGCTTGTGCCGAGGTAGCCGCTAAGTATGGAGGAGTCTACACTAGCCACAGCCTGCGTACAGGTCTTCGTGAAGAGAGGCGCCCCGGCGACCTCGTCCCCTCCAAGATCGGTGGCGTCTTGGAGGCCATCGAAGTAGGCAGAAAGGCAAAGATATCAGTTGAGGTCAGTCACCTCAGCCCTCTCTATGACGTCTGGCCACCCGGAAATAGGGAGATGGCTGAGGCATCCGCCAAGTCGACCCTTAAGGCGATAGACGATGCCCGCGAGGAGGGGATCGATGTATGTTTCGACCTGATCCCCAACACCACCGGCGGCATATACGCGACCCCTTACCTTGCCTCCGCCCTCATGCCGTGGCTCCGCGTCGCTGGGAACCTCGACCAGCTCGGCAGGGCTCTCTCGATGCCCGCTTTCAGAGCGGAGATTAAGTCCACAATAATGTCTGGGAAGTGGTATAATCTCAACCCCAACCTCACCCCGATGTGGGCGATGGGACCCACGGTCGTGGAGTGCACCGAGGAGAGGTTCAGGGGGAAGACTGTCGCCCAGATAGCTAAGGATCTCAAGATGGACGAGCTCGACGCACTCATGGAGGTGCTGAGGGCTGACCCCCACACGAAGGCGAATATACAGGGAGGCGTCCCCGGCTTCATGATGCTCATCAAGTACCCCGCGGCCATGATAGGCATTGATACATTCGGCGTCGACGACAAGTGGGAGATTAGGACCTCGCCCGGGATACTTCCCAACGAGAACACGTTTGGCGGCCACCCACGCTACTTGCGTACCTGCGTTCGAGAGACCGCGACCCTCACCCTCGAGGAGGCTATAAGGAAGATAACGAGCCTCCCCGCGGCTAAATTCAAGCTAAAGGACCGCGGCGTACTCAGGGAAGGCGCTTATGCCGATCTCACAATAATCAACCCCGACACCATCACGGACCGCGGCAACACCCTGAACCCAAGAGTCTACCCGAAGGGCATCGAGTACGTCGCTGTGAACGGCAAGCTCGTCGTGGCGAAGGCGAAGCACACCGGCGAGACACCGGGTAAGGTCCTCCGCCGTGAGTAATCCCTATACAGAAGTTCACGCATGTCTTGTTAATGTCTCAGTCCTTCCCAGCCGGGAGCTCGGGGAAAAGCCTCAGGTGGGCGGTTGCACTCGCCCTCCTGATCGACCTCCCCTTCATCTCAGTTCTCCTCTTCTACTCAGGGAAGACCGAACCAGTGATGTTGCTTGGAACGATCCTCCCTGTCGCGATCTCCGGGCTGATAATCTACTCGTCTTACGCGGCGGGGAGGATGGAGTATGTCCTTGGGGAATACGAGTTGAGGGTGAGCTTCCCCCTATCTTCCCTCAGAATCAGCTACGGTAAGATCAAGGGCGCCGGAAAGGTTGAGACTAGTCTTCGCTTCCGCCTCTTCGGGGGGAGCCTCCCGGGGGCACATTGGGGAACGTTCACCACGAGTAGCCTTGGGAGTGCTCAGGTCTATTCGACCAGATACAAGGGAGAGTTCGTGTTGCTAGAGCTATCCGACGGTGTAAAGGTCCTTATATCGCCGCGGGAGCCCGACGCCTTCGTCGAGGCGCTGGGGAGGAAGACCTCATTCGCCATGCCAACGTTGACTGATGTGGAGGAGCCCCGCCTCGACCGGCGACTCGCCGCAACGCAGGTTGCTGCGTTAACCCTCGCATGGCTCGCCCTCGTGGCCTACGTCGCCTACATCTACCCTGGGCTCCCCGAGGTGATACCAGTCCACTTCGGCCTCAACGGCGTCCCCAATAGGTATGGGAGCAAGGTTGAGATACTCCTAATCGTAGCCCTCTCGGCACTCTTCCCGTCGCTGAACGCCGTCTTCGCCCTCAAGTTCGGGAAGTACAACAAGGGACTCACCGTCTTCCTAGGATTCGTCTTCCTGCTCACCCTAGGGCTCTTCGCCCTCATAATCGAGCAGATCGTATCTGCGTCCTAGTCGGGGCAAACCCCTTTATCTCCACGCCATGGCTCATCAGCTATGAGAGTCCTCCAACTACACTGCAGCACCTTCAGCTACGAGACGAAGAAGGAGACTCCCGTCGCCGAGCAGCCTCCCAACCCGAAGGCTGAGGCCCTAGAGAACGTCCTAGTCTGCCTCACCTGCTTCGAGAAACAAGACGAGCCAAGATTTGAGGAGGTCACGAAGGCATACGTCGAGAACATCAAGATAGATACGGAGAGGATTGGGACGAAGAGGGTCCTAATCCACCCATACGCTCACCTAAGTAAACAGCTCGGCTCACCCCGCCTCGCTAAGGAGTTCTTAAAGAAGCTTCAAGAGGCGCTCCAAGCGCAGGGTTTGGAGGCTCACAGAAGCCCATTTGGGTGGTATAAGACATTCACACTCACATGCATTGGCCACCCATTAGCAGAGTCTTACAGAGAATTTTAAGCAGAATCTCATCTATCAGTATTTCAAAATTAGTAATTCACCAAAATAAGAGAAACAATAATATTCCATTTAATTATAATAATAATTAATGAAACAACGATCAATTCTATACTTGATTATGGGAATACTTTTCGTTGGTGTTTGCGCGTACATAGCCTATAACAGTATTCTCAATCGCTCGAAAATCCCCGAGGAAAAAATTAGTTTTGTTTCAGCAGATTGCAATGAACAACAAGGCATTAACGGGTTTTATTGGGGTGCAATATTAACTATTAAAAACGATGGGCCATCAGAATTAGTGGTTAACAAAATATACATAGATGGATCGGAAGTAGTTTCACAGCAAAATCCTCCGAATGATAATGAAGCATCGATGAGTATTTCTAAAGATGGTGGAAAGTTATCTCCAGGAGAAACAGCGGCGGTTAATATTAATATCGACTTTGGATATAAAAATTATAAAACCTTCCAAAAAATACAAGTAACTTTGGAAACAATGTTCCAAAAATACACTTACATTGTGATGTTAAAGTAATAGTTCAAAGTAGAGTTTTTATTTAAAATTTAAAACAGTCTCTATATTATAGACATAGCGTAACCCGTTATCTATAAAAAGTACCTGTTTATTAAAAATAGGGTTATTATTAATGTAAATATGCTTATTACAAATGGCACTTATCTGAGTTTTGAATATCAACGGTTTAACAACGTCTAAATCAGGTACACTTACATGCCAATTAACCCCATGAGGGTCATAACTCGCTTTCACTGGTTCATAAGACCACTGCACGGTTTTACTGGGGACATCATATTTAGATTGAGAAGAACATGAAAGAGGTGTACAGCCTATAAGATTAGAACAAGGATATGTAGATAAGGTTAATTTTTCGAGA
>CAZIKD010000166.1:0-5236 GCA_964539725.1 uncultured Candidatus Bathyarchaeia archaeon
GGCACTTCACGGGTACGCCGCTCTTCGCAATGGTGGAGCGGCTCAAGGAACGTGACCCTGGAATAAGAGACACCTTCCTTAATCTCTACGGCATACCCGAGGCGAAGCTGCTAGAGCTGGAGACCCCCGAATCAATGGCAACCTACTTCGCCAACGAGATCAAGGGGGGTATGCAGAAAATCGGTTACAGTATCGACTGGCGCCGCCTCTTCACAACCGTCGATCCTTACTACTGTAAGTTCATTGAGTGGCAGTTCGCCAAGCTCCGTCAGAGGGGATACATCACGCAGGGGAGCCATCCTGTCGGGTGGTGCCCACACTGCGGGAACCCAGTGGGACAGCATGATACCTTCGGGGACAAGGAACCCGAGATAGAGGAGTTCACCCTGATCAAGTTCCGGAAGGGTGATACCGTTTTCCCCGCGGCTACGCTGCGCCCGGAGACCATTTATGGGGTGACAAACATGTGGCTAAATCCCGATGCCGTCTACGTAGAGGCCGAGGTTGATGGCGAGTCCTGGGTAGTAAGTGCGGAGGCGGCGAGGAAGCTCGAGATGCTGGGGCATAGGATCCACATCGTAACTGAGTTCCAGGGGACACGCCTAATAGGGCAGACCTTAACGAACCCCGCGACGGGAAAGGAGATAATAATCCTCCCCGCGCCATTCGTTGACCCCAAGAACGCCACCGGCGTCGTCATGTCGGTCCCAGCCCACGCCCCGTTCGATTATGTTGCGTTGGAGCAGCTGAAGCGCGAAGTCAAGGCGAACCCGGACGCCTACAAAATAAAGCCCAGCGAGATATCGCGGCTTGAACCGATAAGTGTCATCGACCTAGCTGGCTTCGGTGAGTCCCCTGCCGTCGACATCGTCAAGAAGATGAAGATCACGGACCAGAATAGCCCCGACTTGGAGAAGGCGACTAAGGAGATCTACAGCGGGGAGTACCACGGAGGCAGGATGAGGGGGAATACCGGCCAGTACGTCGGGCTCAACATTCAAGCGGCTAAAGAGGCGGTTAAGCAGGACCTGATAGCCAACGGGAATGCCTCAACGATGTACGAGATGAACGAACCCGTCAATTGTCGCTGCGGGACTGAGGTCGTCGTCAAGATATTTGAGAACCAATGGTTCATCAACTACGGCGACGAGGCGTGGAAGAAGCTTGCAAGGGAGAACATAGATGAGATGGAGATCGTCCCGAAGGAGCTGAAGCAGGAGTTCTTAAACGTCGTCGACTGGCTGAAGGCGAAGGCCTGCGCAAGGAAGGCGGGGCTGGGGACGCGCCTACCCTGGGCACCCGACTGGATAATCGAGTCTCTATCCGACTCGACCATCTACATGGCCTATTATACTGTCATTAAAGGGATAAACGAGATCAAGCCGAAGCCTGAGCAGCTGACGGAGGCCTTCTGGGATTATATTTTCCTCAGCATAGGCTCCCCCGTGAAGGTTGAGGCAGCCACGGGCATCCCAATGGAGAAGATTACGGAACTACACAGCGAGTTCAGCTACTTCTACCCACTGGACGCACGGCACAGCGGGAGAGACCTGATCCCGAATCACCTGACCTTCATGATCTTCATCCACGACGCCATCTGGAGGAGGGAGCTCTGGCCTCAGGGCATCTTCGTCAACGGTTCAGTGCTCATGGAGGGGGCTAAGATGAGTAAAAGCTTGAACAACATCATCCCACTCGTCAACGCCATAGATCGCTTCGGCGCGGACCCGCTGAGGATCAGTCTGATGATTACTGCTGAACCGATCAAGGACGCCGACTTCAGTCCCGAACTGGCGAAGAGCATGGTTGGGCTACTTGAGGGATTATACGCGCGTGCTCAGAGGGTCATCGCCGAGAAGACTGATGGGGACTATGAGCTGCAAGAGATAGACCTCTGGATGTTGAGCAGGTTACAGAGCCATATATCCGACGCCAATGAGGCTATGCATGAGTTGAAGGTGAGGAAGACTATTCACGCTGCCACCTACGATCTGGATGGGGATATGGCTTGGTACCTGAAAAGGGTGGCCTTCGATAGGGATCACGCTGAGCGCCGGAAGGCGATCAACCACGTGGAGTGGACAGTTCTGGAAGCCCAGGTCCGGATGCTAGCCCCCTTCACCCCCCACCTCTGTGAGGAGATCTGGGAGCGGATGGGCAACGAGGGCTTCGCAGCCTTCGCCCCCTGGCCCGAGATAAACGGCGTATTGATCAGGGAGGATGCGGAAGAGCTGGAGACCATCATCAAGGCCTGCACCGAGGACGTCTCGAACATCATGAAGGTGACAGGTATCAAGCCGGAGACGATCCACTTCTATACGGCGGACAACTGGAAGTGGAAGATACTGACGAAGGCGATGGAAATGCAGGCGAAGGGTGCGGTGGACATCGGTACATTGATCCGTGAGGCTTTCAAGGACGAGGAGATGAGGACGAAGCAGAAGGAGGTCCCCGCTTACGCCAGGACCCTCGTGGAGGATGTGAAGAAGATACCCGAGGCGACTCTGAAGCTGCGCAGAGATATGGGCTTCGTTAGCGAGACGAAGCTCCTGCAAGACGCTGAGAGATTCCTGAGGGCGGAGTTCGGTTGCGACGTCACCGTCTCCGGGGAGAGCGACCCGTGGATCGACGACCCGGAGAAGCGGGCGAGCCGCGCCAAACCGTATCGGCCCGCGATCTACGTTGCCTAGCCCATTCGACAGCATGCATTTTTATGCGTTCTTCTCAAGTAAATGAGAGTTTTTCAATGGATTATGCCTTAAGAAAACGCGTATTTTCGGGTCTTTTTAGTCTGAGAAAGGTGTGCTACATGAGGGGTAGAAGATGTGAAGAGTTAAACCCCTTACAAAGAGAAAGCGGTTTTAAGCGGGAGCTACAGGGGCTTCGACGGTGGTCGCAATTGGGGCGGCGATGAGCTCACTCTTCCTGACGCCCACATGACGAAGAGCCGTCACGTTCTTCGCCTGGCTGTAGATGTCGCTGGCTAGCTTTCCAAGGACCATCTCGTGGGCGATCTGATCAAATGTGAGAGTCTTGGCTTTCTCGTCGACTATCGCCTTCATGATGGCGCGTATCTTATACTCTTGGCTCGTCTTTATTCTTACCTGCGTCATCGCAGTGACGATGATCTTTACCTTGTAGCCGTCGGTTGTGGCAACCCGATAGATACCATCTATCTTGGTACTCCTGCGACGGACGAGGCTGCGCAGGTAGTCGCGCAGATACTCGTGCCCCTTGAAGACCGTGGCTGCCTTGTGGTCCTCGACGCTGGTGACCTGGAAGAACATCTTGATGTATTCTTGGCTAAAGTCGCCGGTGATCTGTGCGAGGGTGGTCTCGAAGACGCGACCGTTGAGAAGTGCCCCCTCCTCGGCGGGTGTCTCACCGACCTTAGTCTCGCCGAAGTAGCGGGGGAGGATTATGTCGTACCATTCCTTCCTGCGCCATTTGTCTTTGACGGCCTTAGACAAGCGTTTGAATCTCTCCTATTTTCAGCACCATGGAACTGCTCGGCGCTCATTTATACCTTTCTCTGGAAACGGCGGGGCTAGTCGAGGCCGTTGAGCGTCTTCTCGGCTGTGGCCAGGCAGCTCAGGAGGTCGTCGAGGGTGGAGATGAGGCTTCCGACCCCCTTGGAGCAATGGACTTTGACGGTTATTTCCGTCTTTATCCTCTTCACACTGAGTTCGAGGCCCTCGGGGGCTTGGTAGTTGTCGGGGCTGACCGCTTCGACTACGGCCCGCGCGGTCTCCTCATCATTGTACCGGAGTATTAGCTCAGCTTCCGCTCCATTGTTTGGCGACAAGCTCGTCGACCCTCCTTATGAACTCGTCCTCGGTGCCCTGGGGTATGAATGCTCCGGCGGCGTTATCGTGGCCCCCACCGGTGCCCTTCACGCCGCCGGCGGCCTCCTGCATAATCTTACCAAGGTGGATGCCCATGTAGGCTGTGCCTTCCGCTATTCGGGAGGAAATCTTGACTGTGCCGTCGTCGCTATTGGCGGCGGAGACAATTGGCTTCGTGCTCTTGAGGATCCCTTGACCGAGGAGGATGCTGGAGACGACGCCGACTATATTCTCGTCTATGTCGTTGCCAGCGCTAAGGACGTAGATGCCGTTGAGTTCCCTGATTCTGTCACCGGTTCTAACCCAGTCGAGGTAGCCGCCTATACGGCGGCGGTACTCGTAGACGGTCTGCTCCGCGTCGCGCATTGCCTCACCGCGGTCGCCTAAGCAGATTCCTATGCCGAGGCTGGGGCGCCTCATTCGGGCGCAGGCGTTAAGGAGGCTCGAGTATTCCCGCCCGTCTCTGAGGGGGGTGGTGGCCTCCTCCTTCTTGAAGGTGTAGACCGTGCCGATGAGGTTGTGGACGGTCTTGGCGTCGCAACCCTGCGCGACCATGTGGCTGCTGATAGCGGAGAATAGGATCCTCTTTTCCTCCTCATCGAGATCGCTAAGGCTCCTCATCCTATCCCCTATTTTTAGGGGGATTCTTAGGTGGTTGAGGAAGGCGACGCTGCTGTCCTCCCTGCCGCTGAGGCCGGGGATGAATGGGGTGGTAGTGTAGGCTATTGCGCGGGCGATTGGGCGGGTCTCGTGGCCGTAGAAGATGAGGTCGACCTCTTTCGAGAGGAGCTCCGCAGCGGTTGCATCCTCCTCGATTAGTATGTTCAAGCCTTTGAGGCTCTTCTGTTCCCCCTTATCTTGCTGGTCGCCGAGGGCGCCAACGAGGCCGAGGGGGGCTAGGTCCACGTTCTGGGGGTCGAGCACCTTGGCAAAGAGGTAGCAGACCCCAGAGGCGGCGATGTCCCGAGAACCATCGATGCCGAATAATAGGGGGTTGACTTGTATCACACTGCTGGGCGGGTTACCCACAGGCATGTGGTGGTCGAGGATGATCGTGTCGACGTCAGGTAACGCCTTTCCAACCACCTCTAGGTAGCTGGAGCCGAAATCGGTTAGGAGAACGAGGGATGGCTTCTCTTCCGCGACACTTTTTAGGATCTGCTCATCGAGACGCTTCTCCACCGTCGTCTTGAATGGGGCGCCCGCTCTCTTGGCGGCGTAGCTCAGTATGCCCCCGCTGGCGACGCCGTCGGCGTCATTATGGGTAAGAATACGAAATACTGCGCCCTGGTCAACGTGAGATTTGAAAACGTCCACGGCCGGCTTGAAGGAGGATAGAAACTCCCTTGGGGGTTCCATGCCGGGTCAGGTTAAATGGTGACGATCTCGTC
>CAZIKD010000167.1:0-5189 GCA_964539725.1 uncultured Candidatus Bathyarchaeia archaeon
ATAAAGGCGAACTCACCTATCTGCGCCATCCCCAACCCCACCCTGAGGCTCGTCGTCCGATTAAACCCGGAGACCATCGTGCCGAAGCTACAGCCAATGACCTTCCCAGCCAACATCGTAACCGTGATAGCTAAAACAGGTAACAAGTACTCCCAGATCTTAGTTACATCCATCAGCGCACCCACGGAGACAAAGAATATCGCTCCGAAGACATCGCGTAAGGGAAGAGTCCCCGTGACAAGCTCGTCCACGCTCTTCCAACTCGCGAGAATAACACCCGCAATAAACGCCCCTATGGCGACACTAAAGCCGAGGACATAGGCTACTATGGAGAATGCGAAGCAAAGCCCCACCGCCATGATGACGAGGATCTCCATGCTCTCCCTACGCACACTCTCAATGAAGGGAAGCACGACCTTCCAGCCAATTAGCATTGAGCCGCCTAGAAAGAGGAGGATCTTCCCGACTAGAATCAGTATGTCAACTAACGAGAGCGTGCCAGCGGAGTAGAACGCCTGAAGCCCAGTAAGCATGACAACGACAGCTAGGTCCTCGACTATGAGGACACCCAGCATGATGTCGCAGCTGCTTTCACCCAACTTACCAAAATCAGTCATACACTTCGCTATTATCGCCGTGCTGCTGCTGGCGAGGGCGACGCCTAGGAACAGCGAGTCGGTCAGAGACCACCCGAGTATCCTCCCCGCTATGATGCTGAATAATATCATTGACGCTATCTCTACCGACGCCACTACTAGACTGACGCGGCCGAGTGAGAGTAGCTTCTTCACTGGGAAGCTGAGTCCGATTCCGAAGAGGAGTAGAATTACGCCCAGTTCAGCGAGGCTGCTGAAGATATCTGGTTGTGAGATGTAGCTGAAAGGTGGAGTGTAAGGCCCGATTATCACGCCTGCGATTATGTATCCTAGGACGATGGGCTGCTGGAGCCTGTGGAAAATGTAGGCGACGACGGCGGCGATTATTAGAACGATGGCTAAGTCACGTACAAGCAGCTCTGCTAACATGTTTGTGAGATGGAATGCATCGTATTTAAAAATGCACGCGCGCCTTGCCCGAGATAAGCTGAGTGTCGGTGAGGTATGCGCGCCCCTCAGCAGCAAGACGCTTGAGTTCACTATCACAGTGGACAACTCTTAACCACGTCCACCAAAAAGATGGGTATCTCTCATAGGATTATCGACACGCAGACAGGGAAGCTCGATTACGATAGCAAGAAGGAGAAGAAGCGACCCGCCTGGTTCAACGACCTAGACCTCAAGTTAAAAATAGCCTAATCGAATTCCTGCGCACGCGTAGCTTTCTCAAGCTTAACCTAATAATCAGAACACGCGAATCGTTTAAAATCTCTGCCCTAGGAGCAGGCTCGCCGTCACCGCTATGAACAGGATGATCACAGTCTCAACCAAGGTCACCTTCAGGGGCAGCCTTGACTTCCTAGACCTATACCTGATCAGGAACACCCCGACGACAACAGCCACGAACCCGAGGCTGAGAATAACATCAAGGGGCTCGGGGAGAAGCAGGTAGAGCCCTATCGGTATTATCCCGGCGAGGAAAGTGGTGACGCCACTGGCCACGGCCGCCCTTAGGTTCGACCTGTTGAGGTCCCTCCTAAGGAGGGTGAATAGCTGGGAGATCAGCATCAGACTCTTCTCCTTGTCACCCTTGTCAGGGATGTCGCTGAGGCTGAAGTTGATGATCCTCTGGAGGCTGATAAGGTCGCTGAGATCCTCCGTCTTCCCACCGAGGAAGAAGCTGCTGAAGTTGGTTAAAGCGACGCTAGTAAGCGTTAATAAGGCTGCGAAGACCGTTGTGGCTGCCTCGAGCCCCGTGAGGAAGCTGCTGAGGATAACGACTAGTCCTGTGATGCTGCCGTCGGTGAGGCCGGCGATTATCTCCATGATGGGTTCCTCGCCTACGAATAGGTTCTCCCATTCGCCACCGAGGAATACTCCGCGTTCCGTGAGTCGAACCTCCCCCTGCTCGTTTACAATGATCAGTCCCTCCGACGTCATCTCTGTGAGGGCTTCCTCAAAGTCCTGAGGCAGGGGGCATATGTAGTCGGCACAGATGTGGTCGAGTCTGTCTTTCAGCGCCTTCTTGGAGGCCTTTCCCTTCTCCTGCAAGTTCAGGAGGGTGATGATCTTGATGACATCAGGTAGATTTTGGATCTCAAACGACAACTTAAACGGACACCGGGTTTAACCCAGCTTGACTGGGGGTGGTTAATATGGAAATACATTATTTTAACCTTTGGACGAGCAATTTCCCTCTAGCATCTCCTCGAATTGTAGGGCTTATTTTTGGGAAATCCCTAAATTCTTGAGATTTCATCATACGCATAACCTTTTGAGGAATGCAAAGTTTGGCGTCAACCCCCGAAAAAGAGTGGACGTGTGTTCCACCCGAGGAGGCTCTCCGCCTTCTAGGCACTAACATCGATGGTCTCAGCGAGGATGAGGCAACGCACCGCCTTAAAAAATATGGTGAAAATAGACTGAGTGAGAAACCTCCCCGGTCTCCCATAACCCTGTTCCTTGAGCAATTCAAGAGCATCCTTGTAGTAATACTTCTGATCGCTGCTGGGGTCTCAGCCTACTTGGCGATTTTAGAGGGCGAATCCTTCACGGATACTTTTGTGATCCTTGTGGTTCTGATTCTTAACGCAATTCTTGGCTTTGTACAAGAATACCGAGCCGAAAAAGCAGTTGAAGCTTTAAAAAAGATGATCAATCCTCGAAGCGTTGTCATTAGAGAAGGCGTTGAGGTTAGGATTGAATCCAGGTATCTAGTACCTGGTGATGTAGTGAAGCTTGAGCCAGGTGATCGAGTCCCCGCAGACCTCAGAATTGTGGAGTCATACAACCTCGAATCGGACGAATCAATATTAACTGGCGAAAGTGTCCCCGTTGCTAAGTCGTCGGAGGCAGTGTCGGAGGAGAATGGTGAAAAAACCTGTATGCTATTTATGGGTGCGGTAGTCACGTCCGGTCGATCTCTAAACGTCGTAACTAATACTGGTATGAAGACAATATTTGGTAGCGTGGCGGGGCTAATACAGTCAACCCCCGACGAGGAGCCTCCTATTCATAAAAAAGTCGAGACATTGGGGAGACAATTGGGTGCTATAAGTGTTACCTTATGCATTTTTGTTTATGTTGTAGGGTCCTGGGTCTATCAACTACCAGTTGAACAGATCCTGCTTACCTCAATAAGCCTAGCGGTCTCAGCTATACCGGAGGGGCTCCCAGCAGTTCTAACAATTACAATGGCGCTTGGAGTGGCTGCTATGGCAAAACAGAAGGCTATTGTAAAAAAGCTCGCGAGTGTTGAGACACTTGGCAGTACCACAGTTATTTGCAGCGATAAAACGGGTACCATTACTAAGAATGAGATGACTGTTCGTCAGATCAATCTTCTATTTAGGCATGTGTATGTATCTGGATCAGGCTATGAACCAGTCGGAGACTATAGCCAAGAGCAGCAAAAAATTGAGGTTGCTAATGATCCTGCGCTACAACTAGCGCTGAGAATCGGTGTACAGTGTAACAGCTCCTCTCTAATTAAAGAGAAGGAAAAATGGCTTGTTTTCGGAGATCCTACTGAGGGGGCTTTAATTGTAGCCGCTTCTAAAGCAAAAATCAACCGTTTAACAGATGAAGACCACAAGCTGGTAACTGAGTATTCATTTGACTCAAATCGAAAACGCATGAGTGCAATCTACAAACTTACAGGTGGAGAACTTCGATCGTATGTTAAAGGCGCCCCCGAGGAACTTCTCTTAGCCTGCACTTTTATACAAGATGAGCACGATGTTCGCCCCCTCACGCAAAACGATCGTGATTACTTTTACAATAGCATGAGGCAAATGACGGGGGAAGCCCTTAGGGTAATAGGCTTAGCTTATCGAAATTATCCTATTAGTACCGAAACTCCAACTATTGAAGAGGCTGAATCAGAGCTGACCTTTGTATGTCTTATGGGTATGATAGACCCACCGCGAGATGAGGTAAAAGAAGCCATAGCGATCGCGAAGAGTGCGGGTATTCGACCTGTTATGTTGACTGGAGATCACATGTTGACAGCAAAAGCCATAGCGAAACAGGTGGGAATTCTAGATCAAGATACCCCTAACAGTGTTTTAGTAGGAGGATATGTTAACGAGTTATCTGAAGAAAAGCTAGCTTCTATCGTAGACGAAATAAGGGTCTGTGCTAGGGTTAGTCCACAGCATAAAACCAGAATAGCGAAAGCCCTCAAAGCAAAAGGACACATAGTGGCAATGACGGGTGATGGTGTCAACGACGCTCCCGCCTTGAAGGCAGCAGATATTGGAATTGCTATGGGGATTAAAGGAACAGATGTTACCAAAGAAGCTGCTACGATGATCCTTGAGGATGATAACTTTGCAACGATAGTTAAAGCAGTTGAAAGTGGCCGTCGGATCTATAGTAATATTACGAAATATGTCCGCCTTATGTTATGTGTCAACTTTGTGGGTTTTCTACTAATTATTACTACCACTTTCCTCGGGCTACCAGTCCCCTTTTTACCCATTCACATACTCTGGATAAACCTCGTTACCGACGGATTACCTGCTATAGCGCTTAGTAATGATCTTGGTGAACGAGATTTAATGAATCGTATGCCTAGGGATCCAAGTGAGGGGCTTTTAGACAGATTCTGGGTTTTCATCGGGTTTTCTGCATTTGTTGCCTTTGTGGCAGACTTTATTCCATATTATCTTGTACTTGGTTGGACGATGGATCTTGTGGTTGCTCGAAGTGTATGCGTTACGATCATAGTATTCTTTGAACTCGTGATGGTTTTCCAGGTGCGGAGTGAGACTCAGCACGTTTTCAGTCAAGGGTGGAGCGCTTTTAATAGTAACAAATTTTTGATACTAGCGGTGCTGGTCTCTTTTTTCCTTCAACTAGGTGCGCTATATTTTCCGCCGCTAAGCGGAATTTTAAAAATGACTCCTCTTAGCTTTGAGCAGCTTTTACTCACCTTGATTACTGCAAGCTCCGCGTTTTTAATTGTACCAAAGATTTTAATTAAACCTGTGAAGCAAAAACAATACATAAGTGCCTAATAGTTTTTATATTCTCCGCTGTAATTAACAGATTACTTTTAACAAAAAGGGTTTCTCTCAAAATATCCCTATT
>CAZIKD010000168.1:0-5152 GCA_964539725.1 uncultured Candidatus Bathyarchaeia archaeon
GGTCACGAAACTGTACGGCTGATTCAAGAAGCCAAGGGAGAAGCCACCTTCTACAAGGCAGACGTGACAAAGTGGTCGGAGGTGAAAGCTATGGTCAGTCAAGTACGTGATCGCTACAATGGAATCGATATACTGCACAACAACGTGGGAGGATGGCAAAGGGAAAACAACGATACGGTCGTTAACGATTCAGAAGAGGAGTGGGACAGGCTCATCAACCTGAACCTACGCGGAGTGTTTCTCGTATCTAAAGAGGTGATCCCAATTATGGTTGAAAAAGGGGGCGGATCGATAATAAACACCATAACTACGAACGCATACATGAACTATGTGGGGAGTCACGCTTACGGTGCATCGAAAGGGGCGGTGCGGGAATTGACGAGGTCGATGTGCCTCGAATATGCCAAACATAACATCAGGGTCAACGGGCTGGTCCCAGGGGAGACGATAACACCTCAGTGGACGGCTTCAATCGAGAGTTCTCCAAACCCGGAAGAATCGAAAAACTTTCTTCTCAAGAAGATACCGATGGGGCGGTTTGCTAAACCGGAAGACGTAGCCATGGGGGCTCTCTTTCTCGCATCCAACGACTCTAGATATGTTAATGGTCATATTCTCTTCGTCGATGGCGGATTGACCGCTGGATTCTACGGATAAGTGAAGGAAGGAACTGGAGGAGGTAGGGGGATTCTCACGCGTGCACGTTATAAACCGTTCTGCGCGCGCGAAGTCAACCCCGTTCTTTAGGCGGTCGTGCGCGCGATCATCTATTCTGGACTTACTTTAGTTTGAATGTTGTTTCTTCGATTATACTATGTGTGCGCTTTGCCTGGATTCAACCATGTGCAGCTTGTTCAGAGGAAGGAGATACATCGAGTGACTCGCGCACACGTGCGCGAACCTCACCCAAAGTGTTATTTTCCGAGCGTTTACTCTATATTAACGGGTTGATATATGGTCAAGTATGTTCTTCTATCGACGTTGACTGAGGCGGGTAGGAAGACTCTAAAGGATAAGCCGGAGAGGATCAAGGAAGTTAGTAAGGAGCTTGAGGTCTTTGGGGTCAAGGTGCTAGAACAGTACGCGGTGTTGGGTCCCTACGACTTCGTTAACATCGTCGAGGCACCGGACAATGTGTCGATCTTCAAGATCTCGGTAGAGTTGGGGAGCAGGGGAACCATTCAGATAACGAGCATGCCGGCTATCTCTCTTGATGAATTGATTACGTCTCTGAAAAAGTAACCCCGTTATCTCCTTTTTTCGCACGCGTACAGGTAAACCAACATTCGCGCGCGATCTAAATTACTAGAGGATACTTGTCTCTGTTAAATTGAAGCTTGCCACTATGATATACCGCGACTGAGCCATTGTCCCCATGGAATGCATACAACTTCTCCAGCACTTTCCTCCAATCGCTCTCCCACTCCACCCTATCGCTATAACTTAGTATGTCTCTTTTGGATGGTCTATTTGTGTAGACTATGATTTGACCAGCCTTATCGACTGGCCACTTCCTGCTAGGGTAGCCTCTTATTCGGCTCCATGACCCAACCATGTGTTCATGATAGTAGTGGATCAGAGCACTGCCAGGTGGAAAGTGATGAACGGCGACGACGGTGCCTCCATCTCTGATTGAGTCTTGTGCTCCACTCCAATCTATTCCCTGATCAGCTTGGGGATATGCATTCACCACAACCACATCTGCCTTTTTCGCTGGCGTGCAGCTGTGAGCGTTATAACACTCTTTTACCGCTTCCCGCCAAGCGGCATCCACATCTCCTGAGTGGAGGCCAATGAGCAGTCTACAGTCGTTGTACACGCAATTAACTGATATGTTTAGGTCAGCGATGTGGGCGATCTCTTGCATATCAAGGCGTTCAGGGTTCTCCTTGATCCACCAGATACGCCTGTTCAGGGGGCGATGCCCATCAATCATGTTGTGGTTGTGTTGGATTGTGTCGATAGACGAGACCCCGGGAACGATTGCTTTTCCTCCTCCTCCCGCGCCTGCCCATCCGTGCTTCTTGATCCCGGATATGCAAATACGTAAGTCAGCGGAGGCGAATTCCTTATTCACTAGCACAGGAGTGCCTCTGCTCGACCTACCAAGATTCTCAAAATTCTCGAATGGGTTGTGGTTCACGCAATCGTATTTAGTGACTACATCTTCACCCAGCTTTCTTGCAAAGGCATCGAGGTTCATCGGGTTATGGCATCCGAAGGAGCCGAGAACGAATATCTGACTATCAGATACCCCCGCTTCATGGAGTTGCTCGACTATAAACGGGAAGACTCTCCCCGCAGGAGTCGGGCGCGAGAGGTCATCGCAGGTTATAACCACCCTACCATTTTTGCCCTTTGCCTGCTCAACTATGGTGGCTGTACCGATTGAGTTGTCGAGGGCGCTACGGATCTCTTCATCCGTCAATGGAGGCTTGGAGCTACCCAACATCTTAACCTCTTCAATTTCCCATCCATCAGGGAATGTTAACGGGATGAGATTGTCTCCATAGTGCTCATTTACCCTCAATTTGGTTTCTTGCATCTTATTGGGCCACTCACTGTATCTTGCTTCAGGATTTATATGAAGATGTGTGTGGGGGCCATAATCTTATCCCCCCACACACACCGAAAGAGAGAGTATCGGGTGGGACTCTGGATAAGGCTGTTCATGAGTTTGATCACAGCAATTCAAAGGGCTATTGAAGACCAGTGCATCTTCCTGATACTCCAACTAATTCGTTGGCTCCCTAGCGAAGACATAGAAAACGATCCCTGAGGCAACTCCGAAAACCCCAAACAAAACTCCGAGAATGTGGCATCCACCAATCGCTAATACGAACGCGCGCGCGTTCCTCTCTATTCGACTCTTGCTAACCCATCTGCCGGGGGCCGCTGACAGTGGCTTCCTCAAGCCCAGGCATACCGACAGCTGGCCAGTGACGAATGAATCCCTCGGCGTACTTCACTGGCCGCCCCAGTAGTCTGGTCATCTGATAGCCACGGAATTCGGAGCACTGCCCGTAAGCCGTTTCCAGTTGACCATGACTCCAGGATGCCCGCAGGCCCGCCAGCTTCTGTTCGTACACGTCAGTGATATCCACATATGTATCAGGCGAGAACTCGCAGAACTCTGGAAACGGGAACCAAGGCTCACAGTAGAATACATGCCGGGGCGACCAGGGGACAATGCCAGACTCTAGTATACCGCCCGCTGCCCCGGCCAGTTGCGCGCACCTCATAGCGAATTCAGCCGTCACCCGGTGGTCCCAATTGGTGCGGTCCTGGTACCAATGGGTGATGAGGATATCCGGACGGAATCTGCGGATATCGGTAGCCAGTTGATCATACCGTGGCCGGTCGAAGAGCAACGGGCAGTCGTCCCAGCTGTAGAAGATCACCTGAGATCCGATCAAGCGGCCGCATTCCAGAGCCTCGTTCCGCCGTATCTCCTTGACTTCATCGAGGGTGAGAGGGGATTTCTCCCTCCACAGTCGGGCTGATTCCTGCCGCTCGCCGAAGGTTAAACAGATCGAGGTGACCTCACTGCCGCTCTTGGCGTAGCGAGCTAGCGTGCCTCCAGCGCGGATTACGAAGTCCACTGCGTGGGCACTGACAAACATAACCTTGGGTCTATCGGACATCACTTTCTCCTAATGGCCATCTCGTGCTATATCAATTTCAGCCCCGCCTAAATGGTTGCTCCGCAAAACGCGCGCGCTTTATGAGCACGGGTTACGAGTGAAGTTAGTCACGTGCGCGATAAGAACCACTAAATGTCTCGCTGTCCACGGTAATTAGTAGGATAGGAGGAATGAGATGACGACCCCGCGTGAAGAATGGCTCAAATTGACGAATGAGGAGCCTATCGACCCTGGCCTTCCAATCTGCGACCCTCACCACCATCTGTGGGATTACCCCGATGAATTACCCGAAAACCGCGTCCGGGAGTCAGCCAGACCCCGGCGCCATTACTTACTCAAAGAATTATTGAATGACACCGGGAAAGACCACAATATCCGGCAGACGGTCTTTATTGAGTGCGGTGCCATGTACAAGAAAGACGGCCCGCAGGAACTCCGCTGTACCGGAGAGACGGAGTTTGTGCAGGGTATTGCCGCCCAGAGTGCGAGCGGGCTATACGGAGACACGGTTGTCGCTGGAGGAATTATTGGTTTCGTCGACCTTACCCTGGGTAGAGCCGTCGCCCCTGTTCTTGAGGCACAAATAGCGGCTAGCCGTAACCGGTTCCGCGGGATTCGTTATATAACTACCTGGGATGCGAGCCCTGATATCAGTTCTCGTGTGAAGACACCCAATGTACTATCGGACCCGAAGTTCCGTGAAGGCTTCGCCTGCTTACACCAATATAACTTGAGTTTCGAGGCCTGGCTTTACCACCCCCAGCTCCCGGACCTGATAGACTTGGCGAGAGCTTTCCCGGACACTCTCATCGTCTTAAACCATATCGGAGGTCCTATTGGCATCGGCCCCTATGCCGGGAAACGTCAGGCGGTATTTCAGGAATGGAAACGGGGAATCGCGGCGCTGGCGGCTTGCCCCAATGTGGTGGTGAAGTTGGGTGGATTAGGAATGCCCCTCACCGGCTTTGGCTGGCACGAGCGGCCTATACCCCCGGGCTCGGTTGAATTAGCTAAGGCGATGGCACCTTACTTCAATTGGTGCATTGAGAAGTTCGGGACGAAGAGGTGTATGTTTGAAAGTAATTTCCCGGTCGATAAAATCTCATACTCATACACCGTTATCTGGAACGCCTTCAAGCGCATATCCCAAGACTTCTCACCTGGGGAACGATCGGCGTTGTTTCACGACACTGCCGTGAAGACGTACAGGCTGGCGCCTGATTAAAGGAAGACGGCATACGGCGCTTTAGCCAGTTTTTCGCTAATGCTCGCGCGCGTCAAATTTAATTATCTAGGGGGAGTGCAAGCGGTGCATGAGTGAGGCTAGATCCGTGGACTAGATTCGCCCTCAATGAACTATTCTGCACATGTATGACCTTGCTTACGCGCATCCAGCTTCCTCGAGATGTCCTCTATAATCCGCGTCTTCGAGAGACGCATGGTTTTCTCTAACACTTCCAAGGTAACAACTAGATATCAATAAAAATCTTAACCTCGTGATAGAAGCG
>CAZIKD010000169.1:0-5114 GCA_964539725.1 uncultured Candidatus Bathyarchaeia archaeon
AGACCCGCTAAGCGGCGTCAAGGTCTATGTGCCGACGATGATGACCTACCCCGGCCTGGAACCCGTGTATGCCCGTGACCCCATGGTTATTGGGGAGGGCGTCGCATCGACTGGCACCATAGCAAACAGCATGTATTTCTGGGGATTCACAGAGGAGCAAAGCCTCGCTGTCAAAGTTGAAGGGAAAGGCATTGTACTCATAGTGGGCTGTGGTCATCATACCGTTTCAAAGCTCATAGAAAGAACCAGGGTCCTCTTCGATGAGCCTATCTATGGTCTTGTTGGGGGTCTGCACTACCCTGTGATGGGTGGACCTACTGAGTTGTATGGGTATGCTTTGCACAAATATGCGGGTACTGGGAAGCCTCCGTGGGAGCATATCACAGTGGGGGAGCTCAATGCTAATATCGAGCTGTTGAAAAGTCTGAACTTGGGGTTGGTTGCTCTGTCGCCTCATGATAGTAGTGAGGTTAGTATGAGGGCTTTCGGGGACGCGTTCCCCTATGCGTACCGGAACCTGCGGGTGGGTGAACCAATAAAAGTCCCTGAAACATTCACGAAGTACATCCCGGATAAATGACGGTCACCATAGCCTTATCCTCAGCCCCACCCGATTGGCGTGACTGAGACTAGCTCAGGCAGTGAAGCCACATTTCATTAGGAACCTAGACTCACCGTCAATCTCTCTAGGTGTGTGCATCCTGAATGATTAAGAGGGAGACTCCAAGCATAACTATCCCGCTAAAGAACGCTAACCAATCAAACCCGATGCCTTCCCACGTTTCATCCATCAGAATATAAAAAATGACGAGAGAAAACAGAAGAAAGGGGACACTCGCTAATAGCTTTAAGGAGCTTATCTTTTCGCATAATCTGCCTTTCCTCTTCATTATTACTAGTCTAGATGGTCAATAATCTTATCCTCACTTCAAGCTATGTGTCATACCTCTTCGCTGATAGGCACGAGCTAAGATGAATGCGAAGACACCAGATTGAAACGTCGGTATAACTAGATGCAGTCCTTCACAAGCGCGTACGCGAGCGCAACGCGTAGAGACGCAGGGGATGTGTAAGTCAATTGAGATTGATTGGAGGATTAGGCTTAGTAGCGAATATCATGAACACTATAGCAAGTATCTGAAGCACAGTAATAACGCTGAAGCTGAAGAGATAACTACCTGAAACATCATAACTCCAACCAGCAAAGATAGGATAAACAACATTACTGATAGCGCTAAAGAAGTTAGTATAACCAGTAATAGTGGCGAAGCTCTTCCTACCAAAATAGGCTGCTCGAATACTATTCTTAGTAGGCATCACGCCCCCGTATCCTGTCCCGAAGAGAACCACGAACAAAAGTATCATGATAATATCTTTAGCAATTATGAAGACGAAGAGACCAAGAGCCTTTAACGCATATCCAAGGATAATGCTGAGCCTGTCACCATACTTGTCCCCAAACCACGCGAAGATTATCCTACCCGGCAGACTCATGATAGCCATCAGTCCGAGTATGCCCGCTGCAGCAATTGCGTCGATACCAATGTCTTGAAGGAAAGGCATCTGATGCATGGTTACCATTGCGAGAATACCCCCATCAAGCATGAAACTGATTAGCAGCATCCAGAAGCTTCGTGTGCGCAATGCTTGGGCGGTTGTGAACTCATGTTCAGAGTAGTGCAATGTTTTGGAATCTTGTTGATTCGGTTTAATTGTCCCCCCATCTGGTTGCAGGCCATAGTGTTCAGGAGGCTTGTCTCTGAGGAAGAACCAGGCAAGGGGTAGACAGATTACTAACGTAGCGGTGGCCACAAAGATCAAGGCCGACCTCCAGCCCCAGTTAATTATCAGCCAGGTCATCATGGGGACGACAACGGGTGCGCCTAATCCACCCCCAACCGTCACGATGCTGAGTGCTAAGCTCCGTCTCTTAACAAACCATTTTGCTACCGCCGAGTTGACGGTGTCGTAGAGACCGAGGTTGAATCCTAAGCTCACGATGAAGCCCCATACTATTGTGAACTGGATTATGTCTTTTACAAAGAGTACCATAAAGAGGCCGACTGCGGCGATGATGGTTGAGATGATGGTGATTTTTCTTTCGCCGAATTTGTCGATGAGCCATCCGCCGATTGGTCCTTCAAGGCCTCCCTCTATGCTTCGCATGCTGAATGCGAAGCTTAGCTGTGCTCTAGTCCACCCATACTCTTCTACAAGTGGCACAAATAAGGCGCTCATGCCGTAGTACCAGCTTCCGTAGCCCCATAGGGCGATGATGGAGCCGGCAAATACCATTTTCCAGCCAAAGTATGTGTTTTTTAACCTTTCATTGATCGAGGTTAGTAGAGCCATTACCCGTAAGCATCGGGTTTTTTTATAAGTTTTTGCCATTATACCCCATAAAAATTAGAAATGAAGCGATCTTAGAATTCTAGATTCATCACTTAGTAGAAGAGATTGTGAGAGAACAGAAGCTTGAGCGTATCAAGAGGTGCTGAGCACGCGCACCACTCGCGCGCGTATCCATGCTATCACGTTTTTGTGAGTTAATAATAATTGTGTGTGTGGGGGCCATAGCCTTATCATCACTTCAGCCTGATACTCAACCGTGAACTTAAATGGTTGACCTAGCGTTGCTCCAGTCCATTTCATACATGGCTGGAGCGTTAGGAGTATGCGTAGCAGCGATCTACTACGTGATGAACCTCAGAATAAGCCAGAGAAACCAGGAGCTCATGCTCAAAGCCCAGCAGCAGACTCTGGAGACCCGACACGCACAGATGTTCATGAACATCTACGACAAGGTCTCAAGCACCGAGTTCACCAATGCCTGGGAAAAAGTAATCCTGACGCCCTGGAGCACCTTTGAGGAGTACAGCAAGCTGTGGGATGACCCCGAGTTCAACCAAGCAGCTATACTCGTTGCGCAAGTATACGAGGGGTTGGGCGTTCTCGTCCATGAGGGTCTCCTGGACATCAGGCTTGTCGCCCTATTTATCGGGGCTATGGTGCGTCGTTACGGTGAGAGGATTACACCCGTCCTCGAGGGGGGGAGGAGGGCGATGGGTTATCGAAGGTGGCTGAGCATGATCGAGTATCTGTATAATGAGTTGATAGGGTACGTTGGGGAGCACCCTGAGCTCGATACTCGATTCGAGAGTTCCATCCATTCTCTCAAGAGGTCGGAGGGTTAGTGTGTCTCTCATTGTTTGTTTGATTGATAGGAATGTATGAGTGCTTGGTGCTGTTTGAAAAAGGGTCTCGTGTTGATAGGCGTCAGATAGCATGGCTCTTGTAGTTCTAGACTCATAGTCTTATCATCAGTTTAGCCTGATACTTAACCGTGATTGCGTGGTTGATGCACATACGATTGGAGTATTGGTGACTGGCAAGTACGCACACATGAATAAAAAACAAATTAAATATTTCTGGTACATGATACATATTTTAGGAATAGGAAAATATCTTGGATAGAAATAAAATCTGGTTTGTAATATTTTGGTTACTCATCGTAGAGTTCTTTGCTGGAACGAATACGGGAATCCATCGTGGCTTATACTCTCTGTTTACGAGGGAGATCCTACTGGTAACCTCCTTCGCCCAGATTGGATTCGTCGTATCAATCTTCGGCTTAGCAAAATCCTTCACTAACCTAGGCATCGGTTCATTGTCAGATAAAATCGGGAGAAAACCGACCATCCTCCTAGGCTTAATACTTACGGGCTTTGGCGGGCTACTGATTTCTGTCTCGGCAGGCTACAATGATATGCTGATGGGAACCGCTTTGATGGGGGTTGGTAGTGGAAGCTACGCTGTCGGCATCATGGTCTCCATTAATGAGATTATAACGTCAGCTAGGAGAGGGCTAGCAATGGGATTATTCGAATTAGCCGCCTATGGAGGTCAAACGTTTGGTACTACCCTAGGAGGCTATATCGCTATCACTGGTGGTCTTAGACTGCCATTCAGCTACATCATCGTCATAGCCAGCTTGGGAGCAGTCACATGTTTTTTCTTAGTGCCTGAAACAAAGGTTCAAAAGGAGACGAGAGATAAAGCTCCATCACTTAAAGATCACGGATTCAGCAGAACACCCTTCAGATACTTAATTCCATTATACATAGCGGGCTTCAGCAGCAAGATCTTGGACAGCTTCGTTTGGTCATTCCTACCGCTTTATCTAAAAGGTCTTCAATTAAGTTTAATGGAGATAACTATTATCACGTCAGCTTTCACCCTTTCCTGGGCTCTCTCTCAGCCTTTGGCTGGACACATATCTGATAGATGGGGGCGGAAGAGCCTTGTCCTCATAGGCTTGGTTAGCTCAACCATCAACATTCTCCTGTACAGTTTAACGAGCAACTTTATCATCATGCTAATTCTCGCACTTATCTTAGGTTTTGGAACCGCTCTCTTCTACACGCCCCTACTCGCTATGGTCGGTGACCTAGCACCTCTAAATCACGTAGGTACCTTACTCGGGAGTTACCGTTTCTTCCGAGATCTCGGCTATCTATTCGGTCCTATTTTACTGGGAGTAGTAGCTGACACCTATGGTTTCCATTACACATTCTACATTACTTCTCTATCTCTCTTAATCGCAACGATCATAGTTTACATCTTTTCAAGAGAAACACGTGTGCGAGTAGTATAGCGTCGCGCGACATTCTCGCCGTGCGCGCAAGAAGATATCTACGAGAAGCACCCTGAAAAACTAGTCCCTCAGTAGCCTTATTCTCACTTCCCCTGAAAATCAACCGTGAACCTTGTTTTTGACTAAAACAAAAAAAAGGGGACCTAAGCGGGCGACATCTCCAAGGTGGATAGGGTTCAAGTCCCACCCCCGCATCAAATGTTAAATAGATCGATAAAATTAGGCTGAAAACATGAACCGTTTGCCGATAACAAGAGAAGACGCAATTGCTTTGCTTAGAAGCATGCCTCAAATTGAGTCTGATATGACTCATTATTTAGAAACAGAAGCGATTATGAAGGCTTTAGCTGAAAAGTTCGGTGAAGATACAGATTATTGGGGTATGTTGGGCTTGTTGCATGATGTTGATTGGGCGTTGACAAAAAATGATTGGAGGGAGCATTGCATTAAGGCGGTTAAA
>CAZIKD010000170.1:0-5113 GCA_964539725.1 uncultured Candidatus Bathyarchaeia archaeon
GGGTCCACTTCGCCTGCGATGTACCCCCAGGCGCGATGTTTTGTAGAGCAAAGGTTGCGGGGGATTTCACCTCGAGCGTCGAGTCGGTTGATACCTTCGCCAACACGTTTATGGCTGCCTCATCCCCGTAGTTGGTGACGTTGGCGACGACCTCCATCGACTCCTTATACGCGATGCCATAGGGTACATCAAGAGTCGCCACAAGAATCGCTGGGACTTTCAAACCCGCTGTCATGGTGAGGGTTGTAGTAAGGCTGTCCCAAGCTTTCTGCGTCGCCTCTTGGACGGCTGATAAGCTTGTGAGTAATTGCTCAGTATTAGCGTCTTCGTCCCCAAGCCAGCCTGCGAGGGAAGAGTAGAAGTCCGCAGCGATTGTCAAAGCTTTGGAGTATGAGTCCACTGCTACTGTGTAGTTGCCTTCGAAGCCATCAATCTTGGCTATCGCCTGTGGCTGGAGGGCATTCAGCTTATAGTAGACTGAGTCAAAGTCGAGTGTGAGTGCACTATCTGCTTCGATGAGTTCATCGATGATTAGCGCAGATGTGTCTCTATCACCGGCTGTGATTTGCTGCTTCAGCCTCACCAGGATGTCGAGGTATGTCTGCAGACTTGAAGTGGTACATATCGCTGTTGGGATCATCTGCATCGTCGAGGCGAAGAGTAGGGTGATTGCCAGCAGCGTCAAGGCGGTGTCTATAATCGGTATCCTCCTATGAGGCTGCTGGGCTCGACCCTTTTTAGGTATTAAAGCCACTGCTGGGCCTCCTCCTTAGTTATTCCCAGGGAGTTGTATAGAGCCTCCTCCTGAACCTGCAGGGTCACAAGGACCGCCCGTGTCTCTGTGATGATGACTGCAGCGAAGCTTCCGATCCCCGCAATTTTAAGGTAGGGGCCGGCGGCTTTCATAAACTGCTGTGTGTAGGATTCAACCCCTCCCGCGATGAAGGGATACGATGATGCGCTTGGAGTTTTCGTCCAAAACGCGAAGATTCCTCCCGCTCCGCGGAAGATGTTGGCCGCTGTAAACCAAGATATGGCGTAGGTGTGCTGGATCTTGTGCCAATCAGCGTGCTGTGTATAGCCTACGCTAACCAGATTCATGGCTGCCTGGTTTGAACCGGTTACTAGATTCTGTTTCGTTAGCTGTAGGGCTGTCTTGAGTTGGTTCCTCGTGGAGAGGAGATAGAGCTGGAGAAGAGCATAGTCCCCAATTGTGCGGGTCCCCTGAAAGATTATCTCGAAGACCCCGCTTGTTCCAATGTTTTTACGGATGAAGTCAGTTAGCAGGAATCTAATACCCTTCGCCAGGAACATCTTCCAATATGATTTGGTCGTGGGGTCGGTGATACCGGCCTCGGTGAGGAGCTTGTCCACGCCCTGTAGCCCGAATGCCCCAGAAAATATTGTGACGTGAATCGTGTTCGCGATCTTCAACATGTTTTTATTACTTTTATCTAGCAGCCAGTTCTGAGCACCCTGAATTTGCTTCGGCGTATATTTGTCGACGTATGACTGCCACCCTTTGCCCTTAGATTGGATGCCGCCCATCATGAGGTTAGTCATGATGGCGACCGTTAGACCCTTCACCGCGTTGTCGATGGAGACGTAGGTGTCTGGAATCCTGTCTTTTACGTATGCCATGAAGAGGCTGAGACGCAGCAGGCTAGCCCAGGGGTCCCCTGAGACGGCGGAGCCCCTGAGGTCCCGGCAAATGGGTGGATCCTCGAGGATCTCGTCTATGTAGGCGACTAGATCTTCTTTTAAGGTGCTGCCCTCGGAGGTATTTACCTCGATATCGTATCTCTCAAGGTCTGCTAGCGAGCCGAATAAAGACGTCTCCTTTAGAGGACCGCCTGTGCCGATTCCGAGGGCGAGATCCTCGTCAGTCATCAGGGGTAGTCTAATAGCGTCCAGCCCCTCGATTAAGCTGATGTAGTTATGGACGATGCTCTTCGGCAAGTATATGTCCAGCTCGTTGAGCGTGTTGAGCTCGATCTCCTGCCTGATCTTTTTGCCGTCGCTGGTCGCGTTGGCGACGAGGAGGTATGATAGGTCTGGGTTGAACTTCTCAGGTTTTATTATGTATGAACCATCGGCGCCCGACACGTTTTGGACGACCAGCTTCTTGTCGGGGAGGGAGTATAGCCACACCTTCGTGTTGGGCATGGGGACCGCCTTGATCGCTGCGGAGTTGGGGAAATTGGTTTGTATGTCGTAAACTTTTCCTGAGAGGCGGTCAGAGGACTTTACGCGGATCATTGCGATTGCTCTAGCTGTAAAGGGGGGAAAGGCGCTACCTCCATTGGCGTAAATGTAGGGCTGCAGCTCCCCACCATTATAGTCACTGCCCCTTGGAATGACGGGGCTGGGGTTTCCGAGGCGGAATGTGACTGTGAAGACCGCCGGAGAGTCAAAATTCGACGTGCCGCGCTCGTTCGCATTCGCCGCGACCTGCCATTGTACAGACAGCCCACCTTCAGCTCCAACACCAACTACACCGCCAAGGCAAAGGCCCTCCGTAGGGTCATTTGTGGCTGAAATTGGTGGGCTCATTGATACTACTTCTACATCCCCCCTTCCTGTTTGGAATCCGATAGTGAACCCGTTTACGCCATACACCGAGTCTTCGGTGCATATTGCTGTGACGGTGACGGTTTCACCCTTCTTCCACTCGTGTGTGGAGACATCGAGTGTGATGGTAATGTTTCGCCTTAATTGAATTGGGTGATAGACCCAGTCAAAATACTCTGTATATAGCTTGTCCTCAATCGGGTTTTGGACTAAGGGCGCTTCAACAGGGGGAGGTGCTAAGCCAAGCGTTAGAAGAAGGACGAAGAACAGGGATAATACGCGAGAAACACGGCTACCAATCCTCAACATGACCCCTCCGCCGATGACTTAAGGTCTGCTTGTTATCTTTATAGATGAGGATTATTTCAGCTTTTACAACTATGGGTATAAACGCGCGCGGCTTCTATCCTACTTTAACCTCATGCTTCTAGATCTATCGAGTCTACTCGGTGGGTTAGCTATCGATTTACTTCGCTTATCTAATCCACCGCGCGCTCTGTGCATGACAAAATGGGTATTGTTTATTTATCCCGTCTTCATAGGTTGCCAATCCAAGTTGGATCCTATATTCGGGTTGTAGCTAGAGTCGTCAGCTAGTATGTACTCGCCTAAGCTGTTAGTCCAAGCGTTGTCGCGCACGCACATCGGATCCAATATAAATTTGCAAACCATGACATCTGGATAAATTGAACCCCTCATACACAATTAAAATGGGTAAAAACTAACGATAAAACCTCACGCGCTTGCTTTTACGATACAGTGAGAGTAACTTAATAAGCGCATGCATTAACAGGATATTCGACGGGTGACTTTATTGAATAAGAGAATATTTACAGCCCTGAATCTCTTTATCTATCTCTCACTCATTCTCTTACCCGCCCTAATACTCTTGATGGGATACAATGTCACTGGGGTGATGAGCACGATCAGGGTCAACAACCCCACCCAGACCATCACTGATAGTAAGATCTCAGTGTATACGGTTCTTATTGTTAATAATTGGGGACCCTTCCCATTAGAGGCCGAGTTATCAGCATCCATAAAGGGTAACAAGGGAACCCAGTTGACGGTCATCGGGCCCAAGTTATCGATTCCCGCGGACCTCCAGTTGAAGAGCATCCCCGTAACCCTTGAGATCGACCTATCCTCGATAACTGATGAGGATGCTGAGCGCTTAGCCGTTAGCCCCGAGAACATCACCATAACAGTCAAAGCACAAGTCAGCTTAACGCCCCTGGCCTCTCTCAGCGCAGACGCCACCGCTCTCGTGAACTGGCTCCCAATCCTCCACAACCTCACAATCGGGACGCCCATACTGACGGGGGTCAACCCCACGCAGCTCACGCTGGAGTTACCCATCAGCTTCGAAAACCAGTCCCCCTACTTCGGGGTCAACGGCGGAGGAGTCATCAAGCTATTCGACTCAACGGCTCAGGTAAGTGAATCCAGACTTCAAGTGGTCATCGAGCCCACATCCAAGTGGAGTGGCTCCGCCCAATTCTCCCTCCCACCTCCGGATGACCCCAGCAGCTTCCTCCTAAGCGATAAGACCCTCAATTACAAAGCCACCTCTGAGTTCACCTTCAACAACTACCCCATGACCCTGAAGGGACCTGAGAAGAGCATCAACCTGGAGTGGGGCGCACTAATAAAAAACCCCAAATTCACAGCCACCTACACAGCTGTGAACTCGACACACACAAGGGTAAAAGGCACACTCACCTACCACAACAACAACCACTACATCACACTCGACGCCGCTATAACCCCCAAATTATTCAACGCCTCAGGCGACGCCTATGAGGGTAAAAACCAGCAGATCCATGTACCTCCGGGTGCAGCATCCTCACTGAGCCTAGACATAATCGTCCCGAGTAACCAACTCACCGGAGCCAACTTGAGGCTCGTGCTTAGCATCGAGTCAAGCCTCGGTTCTTTCGACGCGGAGGTGGGGTCACTTGGTTAAACTGCTTGACACGGAGATCCGGTCGGGTAGGCTCGTATTTAGGGTGCTCATCGCGCTCTTCTTGGCCTCACTCAGCCTCGCGGCGCTCTACCTGCTACCGAGTGCAGCCATCAGCTACATCAAATTGATCCAAGACGTCCAGCTTCAGAGCCTTCTATACCAGTTGTTCGACGCGCGTATCCTGCCTATAGGCATCCTCGTATCTCTTCTCGTGTTCGTCACCGTGACTCTGAGGACGACGAAGGCGGAGGGCCCCCTCCTCATCCTCTTGGGCGTTTCCCTCATCACCTACTACTTCATCTTCCTCCACGGGGGCACAATAGCTCTGCCAGTCCCAGAAGCGGTAATTCAGGAATTGATAGGAAAAAATTTACCAATAGCTGTTCAGACGACCATCACCGCCAACATCGCAACCCTGTTCCTCGGTGCAATTTGCCCGGCACTCCTCATCATAATTAAGGGAGCATTACTCATTGCGACCCGGCTTCGGAAAACATCCAACTAAATAAGTATGCGTAAAGAGGAAGCGTTGCTCCGTACGATAGTCGACAAAGGGTGCCCTGTTCAGTAAATGGC
>CAZIKD010000171.1:0-5088 GCA_964539725.1 uncultured Candidatus Bathyarchaeia archaeon
CATAATCTTCGAGCTACTCCACCAACGCGGGTGGGAGCTACCCGACTGGATCATCGTTCCCGCGGGTAACCTCGGCAACACGTCTGCATTCGGCAAGGCTCTCTCAGAGCTAGTCAAACTCGACTGGATCGATAAGGTGCCACGTATCGCCTCGATCCAGGCAGAGGGTGCCGCACCATTCTACAAAATGTGGAAGCGCGCGCGAGGCGCCGTCTAGACCACGGAATACCTAGTGATAATAGGTATTTCTGACCACAATTTTTCATAGAGCATAGATTTTCTCGACTTTAATCGATTCCGGCTGATCTACTCCACGCGAATGCTGAGGCGTTAGTGTTATACCAACTTCTACACAGTATTATTTGATATCTATGTCAAGGGACTATAACCTCTTCTCGAGGGCTGCGGTGGAGACCCCAACCCTCGTCAAGGGCAAGGGAGTCTACATCTGGGACTCCGATGGTAAAAGGTACCTCGACGGAAGCGGCGGCCCCCTCTGCGTCAACATCGGATACGGTGTGAACGAGGTCAACGCCTCGATAAAGCGGCAGATGGACGCCGTCAGCTTCGCCTACAGCGGGTTCTTCGTCGCTGACGCCGTCAAGGAGTTAAGCGAGAAACTTGCAGCCTTCTCCCCAGGTAAGCTTAAGCACAACTTTTTCTGCAACGGGGGAAGCGAGGCGACGGAAGCTGCTGCCAAGATGGCCCGCCAGTACCACCTCGAGAATGGGGATAAGACTAGATACAAGGTCATTGCTAGATGGCAAAGCTACCATGGGAACACACTCGGAGCCCTTAGCATGAGTGGGCACATCGGAAGGCGGAGGCGCTTCGCCCCGATGCTTATCGACTATCCACACATCCCACCAGCATACTGCTATCGGTGCCCATACAATAAAACCCCGGATAGGTGCGACCTAGAGTGCGCTCGAGCCCTGGATACCATGATCAGGGCGACTGGACCCGAGTACTGTAGCGCATTCATAGCGGAACCAGTTGTGGGCGCCACATTGGGCACAGTTCCCGCCCCGAAGGGCTACTTCCAGCTCATCCGAGAAATATGCGACAAACACGGCATACTCTTCATAGCAGACGAGGTCATGACAGGGTGTGGTCGAACAGGGAAGAATTGGGGCATCGAACACTGGGAAGTCGATCCGGATATCATTACCGCTGCGAAGGGAATTAGCAGTGGCTACCTCCCCCTCGGAGCGGTCATAGCCAGCGATAAGGTCTATGAGTCCTTCAAGGGCCCATTCGCCCACGGCCACACCTATGGTAACCATGCCCTATGCTGCGCTGCTGGTTCATCGTGCTTGGATTATCTAGTAAAACATAAACTCGTTGAAAAATCTGCCAAGAACGGTAAATATCTCATGAAGAGACTCAAAGAACTATATGATCACCCCACAGTTGGTGACATTCGCGGTCTCGGTCTCTTTGCTGGCGTCGAGTTTGTGAAGGATAAGAAAACTAAGGAGCCTTTCGACCCCAAACTAGGCTTCAATCAGCGCGTTTTCAAGGAGTGTTGGGACCGCGGCCTAATAGTCTATCCTGGCGCGGGGACCGTCGACGGCGTCAACGGTGACCACATACAGATCGGCCCGCCCCTATCAGCCAAGAGGGAGGAAATTGATGAACTCGTAGCCCTATTCGAGCAGGGCCTCAAGGCCGCCGAGAAGACGGTTAAGTAGACAAGCTTTCCCAATCTCTAATAGGAACAAAAGCACGCGAAACCAGAATAATCAGTGAGATTTGTTCTAGGGATACATCGAGGGTGACCAGAATCGCAAAGCGGCTTAAACCTCCTCGCGAGTCCTCAGCAGAATATAGCACCACATATAGGAAATTGATACAACACCGATCAAATATTATCAAGACCCATCTTTGATCAACCCTTTAACCTGTCAAGGGAACATGAAAACAGGATGTTCTCGAGGAGAGAGTGCGCAGTCGCGCTGATCGTAGTTGTTTGCATTTTAGTTGTGATCGCGATGAATCAGAGCACAACAGTATCTCGTCCTGAGGAGACTACCCTGCCAATGTATTGGCCAACAGAGGGGTGGAGGAACGAGACCCCCGAGAAACTCGGCTTGGATGGACCAAAACTCGTCGCGATGGTCAACTGGATAAAAACGAGTATTCCAACCATAGACAGCGTCATCGTGGTAAGACACGGCTATGTCGCAGTTGAAGAGTACTTTGGCATCTTCAATGCAACAACCAAGCATCATATCTACAGCTGTACAAAGAGCGTCATCAGCACCCTGATCGGAATCGCCGTAGATAGGGGGGAGATAGACAGCGTCGACTCAAGGGTCCTCGATCTCCTCCCCAAGTATCAGCCCGAGAACATGAACGACTGGAAGAGGGAGTTAACCCTGAGGAACCTGCTAATGATGTCATCGGGGCTAGACAGTAGGGACGACTACCCCGACGACTGGATATGGCTCGATAGGCTCGTCAATGCCGAGGACACCGTGAAGTACTCACTTGACCTCAACCTCACGGCAAAACCCGGCACCGTATTCAAGTACACGAACGCGAACTCACACCTTCTCTCCGCTATTCTCATAGAGAAGACAGGCATGGCCACACTAACCTACGCGAAGAGGACCTTCTTCGAGCCACTCGGGATACGTGACGTAAAGTGGAGGAACGACACGAGCGGGAGGCAATGGGGGTTCTACGGCCTCTACCTGACACCGCGGGACATGGCCAAGATTGGTTACCTCTACCTTCATGAGGGCGCCTGGGATGGAAAGAAAATAGTATCGGGGGATTGGGTAAGACAGGCCACATCGAAAAAGATAGGCGCCGACATCTTCCCAGGCTACGGATACCAATGGTGGGTAGACGAGAGTGGAGGATACTATACCGCACTAGGCTATGCAGGCCAGTTCATCTACGTATTCCCAGAGAAGGACATGGTCGTCATCTTCACAGGCCAAGGTGAGGAAAACTTCGAGAATCCCCGTAAGCTGATTTCTGAGTATATTCTACCAGCTGTGAAATGAGCGACCCTATATTTTTAAAAGGTGAAGGAGTATCCCTACTTAGAGTTCAGGAAGGTTGCCCAATGAGGGACCCAAATATCAGCAAGATTTTCGAGGTTGCCAAGGCTGAGAATAGAAACTTCCTATTTGAGCACGAGGCGAAGATGCTCTGTAGCCTCTATGGCATCCCTATCACGAAGATTGAAGTAGTGAAAACCGAGGACGCTGCAGTCGCATCTGCTAATAGGATAGGTTTCCCAATAGTCCTCAAAATTGTGTCTCCCCAGGTCCTCCACAAGAGTGACGCAGGCGGTGTCATAGTAGGAGTCAACGACGAGAAGGGCATAAGGGAGAGCTACCAGAGGATTATCTCCAATATTAAGAACAATGTGCCCACCGCAATTATCGATGGTATTCTAGTTCAAGAGATGGCCCCCAAGGGTACTGAGATCATAATTGGCTCGACCGTCGACCCGACCTTTGGCCCGACAATAATGTTCGGCCTCGGAGGCATATTCGTCGAGATACTCAAGGACGTCAGCTTCCGCCTCGCCCCCATTACAAAGGAGGATGCGTGGGAGATGCTTGATGAGATAAAGGCGAAGAAGATACTCGATGGTGCTCGTGGGATGCCTAAAGCAGACAAGGAGACCATTGTGAACACGCTCCTAGCCGTGAGCAAGATGCTGATTGAGTGCCCAGAGATCAAAGAGCTCGACATGAACCCTATTCTAGTATATGAGAAGGGTGCACGCGCAGTCGACGCACGCGTTATTCTTTAGTTCTCTTCTTTCGAATCCTCTTTTTCAGTGATTCATACTCGGAATAATTATCATTAGCTGAAGCTAATTTTTACGAGCCATTTCCTTGAATAGGGGTCGGCTCGCCTCGATGCTTATCTTATATAACTCATAGTAGTGCTGATATTTCTCCACGTTCTCGGAGTTTGGTTTCATGGGTACCTTCCCGGGTATCCACCTCTCAATAACCTTGTGGTCACTGATCACATCTGTACCAAGACCCGCTAGGATGGCGTCACCGAGAGGAGCACCTTGTGCACCGGGTATATAGTTCATCGAGACACCAGTTACGTCGGCAATTATCTGCCTCCATAGGGGGCTCCTGGCTCCGCCGTCGACGATGGTCGCTCGATTCACCCTGATTCCGGTCTCCCACGCCGCCTCAAGGCTGTATCTCATAGCGTATGCAACACCCTCTAGGACGGCGCGAAACATGTGTGCACGGCTATGGTAGACGCTGAGTCCAAGGAAGCCGCCACGTAGGTGTTCGTCCCAGTAGGGGGCTCGCTCACCTACCATGAGGTGGGGGAGGAAGACGAGGTCGTCGCTTCCAACGGGCACCTTTGCGGCGAGTTCGTCGAGCTGCCCATAGGCGTCGACGCCTGTGACTTTCTCCGTCTCCTTCTCTTTTTGCCCAAGCTCGTCCCTGAACCAGCGTACGCTGAACCCTGCGGTGGTGATGCCGGTGAACCCATATGTGTACTGGCGCCCGTTGACTACGTAGGGGAAGTTGATCATCCTCGGTGAGAGACGGGGTGTGTGGCTGATGAAGCCGTTACACATGCTCGTGCCTAACATCGAGGCTAGGTCGCCATCCTCTATGGCACCCCCCGCGAGGGCACTGACGCTCGCGTCGATACCCCCGGCGCATACCGGCGTCCCCCTCGGGATGCCAGTGGCCTCAGCAGCCTCCGCTGTGACCTCGCTGACGATGTCCTCGGAGCTTAGAATCTTCTCAGGGAATAGACCCCTTGGGACGCCAAGCTCACTCATCATCTCATCGGACCAGTCGCGCTTGTGAATGTCGAAGATGCCACCATAGTTACCTGCGCTACTGTAGTCGACGCTCTCCTCGCCCGTTAGGCCGCGGATAACATAGGCGTTGGGTGTTTCGAACCTGTGGATACGGCGCCAGTTGCCAGGCTCCTTGTTCTTGATCCAAAGCATCTTCGTGTAGCCATAGTAGGGGTCGATAACGTTGCCAGTGACCTTGAAGAGTTCCTCAGCTCCGATGTTATCGCGGAGCCACCGGCACTCATCGGTGGCCCTACGGTCGGCCCATATTATGCATG
>CAZIKD010000172.1:0-5084 GCA_964539725.1 uncultured Candidatus Bathyarchaeia archaeon
TCATCTATAACTTTTTTAACGGAGTTGATTTTTCCATGGATATCACTTAGAGCTAAAAAAGTTACATTTCTCATTAAATTATAAGTGTATGATTAAATTAAAATATATATTGTCTAAATTTCATGAAATATGAACGTACGCTACGTGCGCACATAAATTAGAATAGCACATCTACTTGCGCTTCCTAAGTATCTTCTTACCCTCATAGTCTGTGACATACTCAAAACCAGATTCTAGAAGAGAAGTAAACTCTTGGATTGTTGAGGCGATTTGGCACACATACTCATCGTTTGAACTGACGAGTTGAGTATAGATTAGTGTGGTCTCAATTCTTCGATGTCCTAGCTGTTGTTTAACAAGGAGAATATTCCGAGTTTGATTATAGAGTCTTGTGGCAAAGGCATGTCTAAGTGAGTAGAGTTTCACAATTTTGATTGACGGATCACTCAACTTTATTGCTAGAGTATTTCGGTGGTATCGGAAGTATTTTCCATAGTATTCGCTTGTCCAGCCTCCGAAAAGTCGTTCTTGTGGCTTGAGTTCGGGTCGTTTTGAAAGGAAAGAGGATAGTAAATTTAATGTAGTGTTTCTCAATTTCAGAATCCTTCCAGCACCATGCTTTGCAGTGAAGGGGTGAACTACTCCATTCTCCATGTCAATATCAGAGAGTCTAAGTCCCATCAGCTCAACAGGTCTCATCCCTGTGTCACGAGAAATAGAGATAGCTAGGGCGAGTTTCTTCGGAGCATTGGCTATGAGCATATTGATCTTTTCATCGGAGGGAATGCTGGGTAGTCTACTGGTCTGATAGTATCTTGGCTTATCCCATTCAAACCCTTGAACCTTCGCATAGTTCCAGTAAGCAAGTGAAAGATTTCGTTTGTAACTCTCAGCCTTGTCAAGTTCAGCGATGAATCCCTTAACATCCTCTGGCTTGGTCAGATCAACCCTCTTTGAGAGGTAAATCAATAGCTTCCGATTGTTCTTCAGGGTCTCATCCTTCAGACCCCGCTTCTTCATTTCCCAGAGAACCTTGAAAATCTCCGAGTCTGTGTTTTTTGAAAAAAGGTCGGAATACCGTTGTGGGTGGTCGGTGTGCCGGTCGTAACCCACCTTCTGTTCTAAGCGGCATTCGGCTATACGGGCTACCCGCGCCCCCTGCAGGCGGGTATCGGCGCCTATTCGCCCTTTCACCCTGCGGGTCGGCCGTCTCAGCCCAGCCACCCGGCGTCCTCGCCCCTGACCGGGGTTCACAGCATTTGCCGGGGGAGGTGTCGTTTCTGTCCGGAGCCGACGCTCTCGCGCCACGTCTCGCGACGTCGCAGCCCTGCTCAGTGGGTGGAGTTTCCTCAGACCCCCGGAGGGGCCCGGCAGCCGCCCACCGGCTCACCGACCGTGAGTGAAGAGAGGAAGGAGGGGTATAAGCCTAGTGGGAGGCCCAGAACTCGTCCGCTTGAGCCTCGGATCTCCCCTTCGTGTAGGGGCAGACGCTAATGCAGGTGCTGCAGTCCATCCCGTTATCGCACCAGTACTCGAAGCACTTCTCCGCGTCCATGTACCACTTCAGCGCCCCGGGGCTGCTGCTCTTCGTGGCGGGCTCCCAGTCGGGGTCGTCTTTGAAGCTTATAGCGTCGACCTCGCAGACCTCGGCGCACCTCTTGCATCCCCTGCAGAACGGGGTGACGCCGAAGTCGATTGGTTTGTCGGGGAGGAGGGGGAGGTCGGTGAAGACCTTGAAGAGGCGGACCCTGGGTCCGTACTCGGGTGTGATGAGGAGGCCGTGTCGCCCCAGCTGGCCAAGTCCCGCGTCAATCGCCATGGGGACGCTGAGTCCCACGTTGTTCCCTGCAGGGATCGCCGTGTAGCCGAGGTTCCTAATGAATTCGGCTAGGGTGGCGGAGACGAACGCCATCCGTGAATAGCATGTTCCCGTCGCGGCACCCGCGGGCGCCTCCGGGGAGGTTGCGATTGCGAGCTCGTCCATCTCTATCGCGCCCACGACGACGTATTTGACCCCCTCGGGCATTTCTAGGGGGGCTAGATCGTACCTCTTGTTTACCTGCATCCATAGTGGGTTGTAGGTCGCGACGCCGACGAGGCTAGCCCCGTAGAGCTTCGCTGCCTTCTTCACCTTTTTAGTCATCTCCGCGGGATCCCTAACCCTGTAGCGGGTCTGGTACCACTTAGTCCCCATGAGGCTTGGGCCGAGAGGGCGTTCGATCCTCTCCCAGCTCCATGCGTCCTGGAAGCACTCGTGGACGGTCCAAGCGGCCTCGGCGAGGGCATAGTCAACACGCGTATAGCCAGCCTTCTTTTTAGTAATATTTCGGAGCCCTACCTTCTCTTCGCTCCTCATATAGCCGGACCAGTTGGGATCATTCCCAACTCTGTTGAATATCAGGTTCTTCTGATCGTATCGACTCATCTTAACCGGGTTGTAGGTGTAGGGGGGCTTCTCGACGCGTCTGACCTTGACGGTGCTCCTCCTCTTCCCTTGGCTCATATTTCCCCGGAATAGATGCGGCGTGGAGGGTTTAACGTCTGCGTCAGTGGGTCACTGATGCGCGCGCTCGTCGGCTGGGAAGCCGAGAGTGATGTTAGCGTCGTAAGTGTCGAGGCCCCCATCTTGGAGTATGTAGGCGCGGAGCTTCTTTGTGAGGTGATGCCCCGTCCCTCTTGCTACATGTAGACGAGTATGCCTACGCCCCTCCTCCATAATCGCCATGCTCCTTCTGAGCTGGGGGCCGCAGTCGCATCTGAGGCTCCCGAGAGCATCCCCGGTTAGGCAACTGCTGTGAATCCTAGTAAGAATGTTCTCATTCCCCACGACGTCCTCCGAACGACCATCGTGTGATCCTTATCGTCCATGTTGTTCGTGAATCCTAGGATTCGAAAGTGACCTAAGAGGCTCGGAAAGTCAGCAACGGCGACGAACTGGACGCATAGAGACTTTGCAGTTTTCGCAGCCACATTTAAGGGAGCAGGCCTCATGTTTCGCGGCGTCTTCAGCTTGGACCCTGCTATAGGAGGGCTTCTCCATGGTTCAGATCGAGAAGCGGTGGTTATGAAGGCTTGGTTACACGCGCGAACGCATTAGAAACAATTTTAGCCCCTGCGGGTTTATCCACTTAGATGTGGACGGTCAACTCAGAGTCGGGCAGGCTCAACGCTGTTCTCATACAGGATAGCGTCGAGTCGTTCTGGGAGAAGAGACTCCCCTTTGAGGGCGTTGAGTCCAACCTCCAATACCTACCGCGTTGCGTACACCCTCAGATGGAGGGCGGCCACGAGCAGTGGCTCCAACTCCCAAAGATGCTGAGAGAGGAGGGAGTGAATGTCTTCGAGGTCACTGGAATAATTACTAAGGGGCTCGAGAAAGCGACAACCAAGGAGAAAGAAGAGATCATCAAGGAGATCTGGGCGGGTTTCCAAGATGCGCCGAAGCTCAAGGAACTCAAGCCTGAGCACCTCATCTACGGATACCCCAACGCTCCCTACTTTGACGCCAAGCAGGATAGAGTCGTCATCCCCGACTTCCGCCGCGTCGCTTGGCCCTATAGCAGGGACACAAGCTTCACAACGCAGGTGGGGACCGTCATCTGCAACATGCGCCGCTACAGCAGGCGTCACGAGGTTCGGGTCGTGAAGCTCGCCTATGAGCTAGACCCGACGCTGTCGAAGAACGTGGAAATCGTTTGGGACGCCAATGACTCGGGGAGAGTGACTTCGGAGCCTCCGAATGTGGAGGGGGGTGACACGCATATAGTGGATGGGGAGACGGTGGCGATAGGAATGGGGCAAAGAAGCACCCTCACCGGCATTAAACGCTGCGCCGAGGAACTCTTCAAACACGACAGGGAGAGGAAGATAAAATATATCTGTGTGGTACAGCTCCCCGACTACCCCGCCCTCGACTACATGCACCTCGACGTCACCATCAATTACCCAGACACTAAGCGGGCACTCGTCATGCCTTACGTTTGGGACACCAAGGTTGTAAAGGGGATGCCGCCGAAAAGGCTCCTCCTCAAAACGCTCGAGGCGCTTCGAAAGCAGAGTGACATCGACTACCGCCCTATGGGACCGATGATCCACCCAGAAGGCTTCAAGCACAGTGGGCGTACCACGGTCTACGTCAACAAGAAAGGCAAACCTGAGCCCATATACACCGAGGTGAGCCTCATCGACTTCCTAGTCAAGGAGGACAAGCTCGACGCCGACGGTATAATATACGTCGGTGGTGAGCCAGCAGAAGAGAACGATGTCAGCCACCTCTACTCTGCATTCTTAGAGCAGGCACGCGGCGCGGGAAACATCGTGGCGACGCGCCCAAAGACGGTGATAGCCTACAAGAGGAACCGCAAGACCATTGGGGTGTTGAGGGAGAATGGAATAAAGGTGCTGGAGTGGGAGGACAGCTACCTCGACCTCCTAGGCGGGCCTCACTGCAGCACGAGCCCACTAAGCAGGGACTAGTGGCTTTTATTGAATCTGCCGAACGCGAAGAAGATGAGCTAGAAGTGGCGGAAGCAGCGCTCGTCTGAAAAAGCCATGGCTATGCCGTGCTCGTTGCAGGTGGCTATCACTTCGTCGTCCTTGACGCTTCCTCCGGGTTGGCAGCAGGCCTTGATGCCGAACTTGGCTAGGGCGTCGATGCTGTCGCGGAAGGGGAAGAAGCCGTCGCTGGCTAGGACGGCGTGCTTGAGCCTGTCTTTGTGGCCGCGCTCCTCCGCTTTCTGCAGTGCCTGCTTGACGGCGGTTACGCGGTCTTGCTGTCCGGCGCCGACGCCGAGAGTCTGCCTGTCGTCCGCGAGGACGACGCCGTTGCTCCTCACGTTGAGGTTTACGTACCAAGCGAAGAGTAAGTCCTGGGACTCCTTCTCGGTGCCCTTCCTCTCGGTGACCCAGCGGAGGTCGTTTACGCCCTTGATCCGTGTAAGCATAGGGGTGCTGAGGACGAAGCTCCCGTCGGTCATGGTGCTGATGACGAGGGGCCAAGGGTCATCCCCAACGAATCGACTAGAGGAGTAGATGTTATCGATCTGGATTATGCGTATGTCCTTCTTCTGCTCGAAGACGGGGAG
>CAZIKD010000173.1:0-5033 GCA_964539725.1 uncultured Candidatus Bathyarchaeia archaeon
AGGGATCGCCGATGGTTGAGAGGCTCATGGGTATCTCGTCGACGCCGGGGAGCCACACCATGTAATATTGTCCTGGGTGTGCTTCGTCGACGCGGGGGAAGTAGATTGTGGTAATGTCAGGGGTCTCCTGCACTACATGCTCAACCTTGACGGCTTTCATGTGTTCACTTCCTGTGGGCGAGCCCCACCACCTCCTTGACTGAGCCGAACCCGTTCTCCCTTAGGTATCTTGCCACGCCCTCGTTGACCGATCCGTAGACCTCGAAGCCGTAGTACATCACCGCTGTCCCTATCTCGACGGCAGACGCACCGGCTAGCAAATATTCGACGGCATCGCGCCAGTTAGAAACACCTCCGCAGCCGACTATCGGAACCTTCACGGCCTCGGAGATTTCCCAGACACAGCGAACCGCTACCGACTTTATGGCAGGCCCAGATAGGCCACCCGTTACGTTTGCGAGTATTGGGCATCTAAAGTTGACATCAATCGCCATAGCCTTTAGCGTGTTTACGGCAGTTATGGCGTCTGCACCACCTCTCTCAGCTGCCATCGCGATGCCCGCGATGTCTGTGACGTTTGGTGAGAGCTTTACAATAACTGGTGCCTTGGCAACCTTCTTCACGGCTGAGGTGACCCTCTCGACACTTATGGCGTCTGCGGCACACATCCCCGACTCCCCGCCTACGTTGGGGCAGCTGAGGTTAAGTTCTAACGCGTCTGCCCCTGCTCCGCAGAGGGCCTTTGCACTAGCCTGGAACTCCTCGATGGTCGATGCGAAGAAGCTCGCTACGACGGGGACGCCGTCCCGCTTTAGCTCGCGTAATTCCTCCATGAAGCCCTCGACTCCGGGGTTGGGGAGCCCCATTGCGTTGAGGAGACCCCCCTCGACCTCGGCTACGGTGGGGTTGATGTGGCCGGTCCTGCTCATGGGGCCGAGGCTCTTCGTCACGACGGCGCCGACCCCCAAGTCGTAGACACGCTTGAGAAGGGGCGCAGATATTCCGAGGACGCCTGCGGCGTTGAGGGTCGGAGAACGAAGCTTCAGCCCGGCTAAATCAATGGCTAAGCTATTACTAGTCAAACCGTCCATCTTAATTCGGCTCTCTCCCACATAAATCTGTCCATCAAATCCCTTCCTCCCGATAATGTTTAGAAACGAGACCGCGATCACTGATGCAGCGACTAGGCGACTGACTTGACGAGCGCACGCATCGAGGAGACCGTCATCGGGGTATTCGCCCTTACACCCGACGGGAGGATCATAGAGAAGGCCCTCTACCCGAAGGAGCCTGAGAAGATCGCCCGTGCCATCACCCGGCAGAGGAACGGCGAGATCACCAGAGAGGTCTCCAAGGTCGCCGAGGGGCTCATAAAGAGGGGTTTCGACGGCGTCACCATCATGAACCCTGAGCTCGCCGAGACCCTACGCGGGGAGTACAGCTTCGAGGTTGACCTGATAGATTCTGGTCCCAGCGACCTGCTTAGGGAGGAACTCCCCGGCATCGCTCACCAGAATAACATGATCAAGGACGAGGAAGACTTCTTAGAGCTCGGGCGCCAGGTCTCGACTCTCCTCACTCGTGGTGCTGTCCAGGACGTACTTGGGGGGAAGGAGGCGCAGATAACCCAGACCGTCCAGCTCCTCGGGGAACTCGACACGAGCCTAAATGGCCTCAGTAGCCGTGTGCGGGAGTGGTATAGCCTCCATTACCCAGAGTTGAGCAGGATAGTACGGGATCACCAAAAGTACATCAGCTTTATCATTGAGATCGGGGACAGGACCTCGGTGACTCAGGAGAGGCTCGAGGCGCTTGGATTACAGCGCCGCGAGGTCGAGGGTATACTCAAGGGGGCAGAGAGCTCCATGGGTGCATCACTTCAGGGAAGCGACATCACTGAGATCACACGCCTCGCCCAGCAGGTCCTCTCACTCTACGATTATCGAGCCAAGCTCACCGAGCACATCTCCAGCCTCGCTGAAGAGACTGCCCCCAATGTCTCTACCCTTGCGAGCCCGATCCTTGCAGCGAAGCTCATCGAGAAGGCTGGTGGCCTTAAGAGGATGGCGATGATGCCGTCGAGCACCCTTCAGATACTCGGCGCCGAGAAGGCATTATACAGGGCGATAAAGACGAAGGCGAAGCCCCCCAAGCACGGTCTTATCTTCCAGCACCCCTACGTCAACGCGGCGCCTCGGGGCCTCAGGGGGATGCGCGCCCGCCACCTAGCGGCGAAGCTCTCCATAGCAGCGAGGGCCGACGCCTTCAGCGGCAACGCAATCGCAGAGCAACTCAAGAAGGAGCTCGATGAGGCTGCCACCCAGGCTGCCAAGGCCAAGCGTCACACCCGAGCCTGAAAGGTTTAAACCCTAGGGACCTAGGATATCTCACGAGGTCTCGCGATTGTCCACGTTCTCTGAGGCGTTCCAGGAGAAGTTTGGGAGGAAGGACTGCCCCTTCATCTTCGACTGCAACGTCGAGATTACGAAGGACTTCTTCAGCCGCGTCTGTCAAACGCCTGCCTACCCAAACTGCCACCACTTCGCGAAAAGAGTTGGCGAGCTTCAGGTCCCAATGACGTGGCTTCAGAAACTCGCCATCGACCAGGCGAGGGTAGTGGACGCCGCAGGCCCCGAGATAGAGACAGCGGATCAAACCCCGAGGTAGGCCCCTTGGGGCTGACCACTACGGAGCATAGCCCTGGAGTCTACTTTATCGAGGGTGAGGGGCAGAGACTCCTCGCCACGCGCAACCTCGCCCTGGGGAGGAAGGTCTATGGAGAGGAGCTAATCGAAATCGGGGGCGTCGAGTATCGATTATGGAATCCTTCCCGGAGCAAGCTGGGAGCGGCGATAATGAAGGGGCTGAGGAACAACCCAATTGTTCCTGGGTCGAAGGTCCTGTACCTCGGCGTAGCCTCCGGGACAACGTGTAGTCACGTCTCCGACATAATTGGTAACCCCGGCCATGTCTGGGGGGTTGATTTCGCCCCCCGCCCCATCAGAGATCTTATCGACCACGTCGCCAGATATAGGAAGAATATATCACCCATTCTAGGCGATGCCCGCCAGCCTCAGGGATACTCTCTCCAAGTCCCCAAGGTCGAGGTACTCTTCGCTGACGTTGCCCAGCCAGATCAAGCTGAGATAGTAGTCAAAAACGCGAAGCTCTTCCTCAAAAAGAGTGGCTACGCGATGTTCTCAATAAAGTCGAGGAGCATCGACGTCAGTAGGGAGCCTGCAGAGATTTTCAGGGAGCAGGTAAGGTTCCTCGAGGCGAGTGGCCTCTCCGTCGAGGAACTCGTTGAACTCGACCCCTTCGAGAAGGATCATGCGCTGGCGCTCGCAAGCCTTGTCTGAGAGGCTTCCAGGCGTATTCGCTTGACGGGTTCCCAGCTTTGGCGGACTATGCTGGGCCAGCTCCGGTGCACCCGATACCAGTCCTTAAGCCACACGATCGCCTTCTCGTCGCTGGGATACCCCGAGTTGAAATCACCGTACTTCTCTTTAAGTGCAGCTATCAAGGCGTCCCTCCGCACCTTGGCGAGGATGGAGGCCGCTGAAACAACGGGGTAAGTAGAGTCGGCCTTGTGCTCGCAGATGAGCCTTGGTCTCGCGGGGAGAAACCGGAGGATAGTCTCCCCATACCTTACCTCATCCACATCCGAGGCGTCGACGTACGCCTTCTCTGAGGCAAGATCCCTAATGACGCGTGCCATAGCGACGGCTTCGAGGTAGTTGAGCCTCCTCAGCTTGACGCCCCTGGTCACGACCACGTCGATGGAGTGAGGCTGGAGCTCGAAGTACCGTATCCCGGAGGCGATGCACTCAATATCTTTGGCGAGGCTCTCCCGCTTCTTTGAGGTTAACTTCTTTGAGTCCTTAACCCCGAGTTTGATGAGGGTCTCCAGCTCATCTTCTGGGAAGGAGACGCCGGCGACGACAAGGGGGCCTATCACGCTACCCCTACCAGCCTCGTCGACCCCGGCAACCTCCATAGATAAGACAGTGTTACTCCGGGCTTAAAACGCATGCCGCATATACCTACCGACGCCAGCTTCGGCGTAGAAACCTCTCACCCAGGTTTCACACGCTCTAGATCCTAGGTTCTATTTTTGCGACCCATTAATATTTGCCCCTCGTCTTCGCGCGCGACCACATACGGGGAGCCTACGATTTCCTAGCGCACGCACGCAGTAAACCATAAAAGAAGTGGAACCTGGCCACCACTATCATGAAAGGTTTTTGGAACAAGCCAATCTACTATTACCTCTTCGCATAAAAGCTCGACCATAAATACCTAAATCTAGGGATAACTCAGTATACCCAACCCGGAGAGAGGATCGACATGATAGGACCTATACAGGTGGAGATACTCCGACGTCTCCACGATGCTTCGAATGGTGTGCCCATCAGCGATCTTCTGAAGGAGTACAGATATAAACAGGGTGGGATGAGAAGCCTCGCCAGCCTCGAAAAAGAGGGTTACATCAGAACCACGAAAGGCGGCGTATACTTTGTAAGGTTCCCGGACGAGATCGAACAACGAGTCACCATCAAGACCTACTCAACAGATCAGCTTCGTGAGCTAGACGACCAATCACGGAGAAACCTATTATACTTATACCAAGACGAGCTGGCGAAGTACAAGGACAGCGTCGTCCCAGGAAACGCAATACCCCAAGGCGTCAGGCGTTCCCTTCAGCACCTTGGCGTTATAAAATGGAAGATGCTCGAACTCACTGAACTTGGACGCAAGCTTCTCGGGGAGATAATGTCGAGGACCACGCCGCCGATGGGGCAGACAAGCATAGGTTACTAGCGTGCAGAGTCGCCCCTAGCGTGAGTTGTTTTTGAGAAATAAAAAAAAATACTTAGCGGGGTTAAGCCCGCTCGCGGCTCACTTTACGGTTTAATACCTTCTTGGTGGCCTGTGTTTAGCGAAGCACTCTTGACAGTAGACCGGACGGCCCTCTGTCGGCTTGAAGGGGACTTCCGTCTCCTTGCCACAGTCAGAGCACGTTACTTTGTGCA
>CAZIKD010000174.1:0-5031 GCA_964539725.1 uncultured Candidatus Bathyarchaeia archaeon
TCTGCGCCTTATCTATCGCCCTCTGGTTACCGCTCTTCGCAGCCTCCATCATCTGGTGTTGCGCTTTAGCGCTCTCCAGCATCATCTTCCTATAGGCATTAAGGTCGGTCATCCTCGCGTTCACAAAGCTCGTGATGAAGCCGAGGCCGACAGCTATAACTAGGATTGAGTATGTAGCGAAGGGTGGTATTTTTAGAAAGTCGAGTTCAAGAGCGACCAGGGCGGGTAACATCCTTTATCCTTAACCGCCTATCTGCACCCTTAAGATAAAAACTGTTCCTATTCTTCGATCAGTTGGCAGAGCTTCCGCCAGCTGAGGCAGATCGTCTTCGGGTGAGCTGCTTTCGCCTCGTCGAGTCTCCCCACGACGGTGTTAACGGGCGCCTTTAGGGCCTCCTGCGGATTAGTGTAGGCAACCTCGCAGGTATTCTTAACGACCTCGATGAAGTCATCAAGGGCCTCGACTGGCTCGGTCTCAGTGGGCTCAATCATGAGTGCCTCGGGGACGATTAGTGGGAAGTAGACAGTTGGTGCGTGTAAGCCGTAGTCGAGGAGGTTCTTCGCAACATTCAGCGACCTCACGGTCGTGTCCTCGTTAAGCTTCTGGGCGCTGAGGACGGCTTCATGCATCCGCGGCTTCTCCGGTGCGAATGGCAGGCTGAGCCCCTTCGTGTCTTTCAGCTTCCTCGCAATGTAGTTGGCGTTGAGGACGCTGAGCTCCGAAGCCTCCTTGAGACCCTTTGGACCCATCGTTAGCATATAGGTGTAAGCCTTTAGCATGACGTTAACGTTCCCGTAGTAGCCGTGGATCTTTCCTATGCTATGGGGTTTGTCATAGCTGAGGTCATATTTTCCATCCTTGTAGACGATGTCCGGGACAGGTAGGTACTTGGCGAGTATAGCTTTGCAGCCGACCGGGCCGCTTCCTGGGCCCCCTCCTCCATGAGGGGTGCTGAAGGTCTTGTGTAAGTTGACGTGAACGACGTCGAAGCCCATGTCGCCTGGACGGCATTTACCCATTATGGCGTTAAGGTTGGCACCATCGTAATACATGAGACCCCCCGCCTTGTGGACGATCTCGGCTATCTCCGCGATCTGGTGGTCAAACAATCCCAAGGTGTTAGGATTGGTGAGCATTAGTCCAGCAGTCTGTGGGCCCGCAACTGCCCTAAGGGCTTCGAGATCGACGCAGCCGTCGGATCCGCTTGGGATCTCGATGATCTTGAAGCCGGCCATCGCAGCGGATGCAGGATTGGTTCCGTGGGCGCTGTCCGGAACTATGATCTCTGTGCGACGGGCTAGATCTCCATGTTCCTGGTGGTAGGCGCGTATAAGCATGATTCCCGTCCACTCCCCATGGGCACCGGCTGCAGGTTGGAGAGTCGCGTCATCCATTCCCGTTACGGATAGGTAACCCTGCTTTAACTTGTAGAGGAACTCAAGTATTCCCTGGACCGTTGATGGATCCTGGTCGGGGTGGGTTCCGGTTAAGCTGGGGTGGCCTGCAAGAACCTCGTTGATTATGGGGTTGTACTTCATAGTGCAGCTGCCAAGAGGGTAGATGAGGCCAGAATTTACCCCATAGTTCATTTGGCTCAGGTGGATGTAATGGCGAAGGATTTCCATTTCGCTGACTTCCGGGAGTCCCGCCGGCGTCTCACGGGCTATCCTCTTAGGTATTAGTCGTTCTATGTTGATCTTTTCCCTGATCGCATCCTCCACCTCGGGTGGATGGAATCCGTACCTACCCTCGTGGCTTAGCTCGAAGACGAGGGGCTCGTCCCAGTTTGCTTGCTTGAACTTTCGCACAGTCATCACTGGGTCGCCTCCTTTAGTGCGGTTACTAGGCCATCTATATCCTCTTTCGTGTGCATCTCGGTGACGCAGAATAGGGAGGACTCGTTGAGCTCGGGAAAGTCTGTTTTTAAGGGCTTTCCCCCCTGGTAGCCGTGGGCGAGAAGCATTTTGTTGACCTCTGACGCCTTTTTCTTCCCATACTTCACTGTGAACTCCTTGAAATGATAGGCATTGAAGATCGGCGCTTTGACGCCGTCGAGGTCGTTAATATTATTCATCAAATAGTTTGCCCTACTAGTGCATGTCTCGGCCAAATCCCTTAGTCCATTAGGACCGAGTAGACTCAGGTAAACTGCGCTTGCGACGCTGCATAGGGCTTGGTTGCTACAGATATTACTCGTCGCTTTCTCGCGGCGTATATGTTGCTCGCGGGTCTGCAGCGTCATTATGAAGGCTCGGCGTTTGTCAGCTAGGGTCTCTGTTACACCGATGATGCGTCCGGGCATCTGGCGGATTATGGCGTTGTCGTGGTTGCATGCGAAGATGCCGAGAAGGGGGCCGCCGTAGCTCATGTGGTTGCCGAGTGGCTGTCCCTCTCCTACGACGACGTCAGCGCCATAGCTTCCTGGGGCCTTTAGAATGCCGAGACTGATCGGGTCAACTCCGGTTATGTATAAGGACTTCTTCTCGTGGGCAATTTCGCCGATGGCATCTACGTTCTCTTCGGTGAAGCCTAGGTAACTGGGCGTCTCGACGTAGACCGCCGCGGTTCTGTCACCTGCCTTCGCCTTAAGATCCTCCAGATCCATCATGCCTGTCGTAGGGTCGTGGTTGACCTTCTCGATATGCATCCCGGCGGGACTTGAGTAGGTCTTGAGAACGGCGAGTCGGCTGGGACTTATGTAGCTTGGAACGAGGATTATTTCTCTGTGATTGAGTCTGTTGGCCAAGAGGGCTGCTTCGCCGAGGGCGCTTGACCAATCATACATGGATGCATTTGCCACAGCCATTTCAACTAGCTCACAGATTAGACTCTGGTACTCGAAGATGGATTGTAATATGCCTTGACTTATCTCAGGCTGGTAGGGGGTGTAGCTTGTGAGGAATTCGGCGCGGTGTACTACCTCGTCTACGACGCTTGGGACGTAGTGAGGCCAGACACCTCCGCCGAGAAATGGTGGACACTTGAGGGGGGTATTCCTCTCTAGGGTGTTTGAGACGAGCTTCTTTACTTCCTGCTCCGTATATGGACCAGGGACCTGTAACTCACCTTTAAATCTAAGGTTCTCAGGAATATTGACGTAGAGGTCGTCGATTGATTTAACGCCGATCTCATCCATCATTCTCTCTTTGATCTTGGGTACGCTGTTGGGTAGGTATGGGTGGGCTCTGTTCATTTCGCTGCCTCCAACGATGGTGTCTTGTTAGTGGTTCAGAGATTTAACCGCTTACTAAGGTCTACTCATAGCTATAGAATGGTATGGATGCGCTGCAATCATTATCATGATGTATTTTTATATGCCCCGGCGCCATCTCCGAGGGGAGGCGTTTCGGTTGCACAAGGTCACAATCGACTATGATAAATGCGTCTATTGTAAGACTTGCCTTAGTATATGCCCCTGGGGAGTCTATGAGGACACGGGAGACAGGATTGATGTGTCGCATATGAAAGATTGCGTCTGCTGTATGAGCTGCGTTGCGCCTTGCCCGACGGATGCCATAACAGTCGAGGAAGACCCCTCCTATTTCAACAAGTAGCCTCGAACCTCTTTTAACCAGGTCCCGTGCCACTCCCACTAGTGGTAAGTTGGTTAATCCTGTATCCGATTGGGTGAAGGATCATAGAAATGATGCGGTCAAACTTCTCCAGGAGTTCATCAGGATACCGAGCCCGAGTGGACAGGAGAAGGCGTGTGGCGAGAAGGTCGCAGAGGCGATGCGGGTCGCTGGTTTCGATACCGCAAGGGTCGATGCTCTCGGGGACGCGATGGGAGTGCTGAAGGGCTCCGGTGGCGGGCGCAGCCTCTTATTGAATGGGCATATAGATCATGTACCCACCGCCGACATGATTGAACCCTACTCGGGGAGGCTGATGGATGGCTCCACCTTCGGGACACTGGGGGAGGTTGTATATGGACGCGCCGCCTGCGATATGAAGGCGGGGGTAGCCGCGATGGTAATGGCAGGCGCCTATCTCAGGGAAGGATGTATACAGCTTAAGGGCGACTACAAGGTCGCCGCAGTTTCCCAGGAAGAAGTCGGAGGCGCCGGTACAATTTCTACAATCGATAGAGATCAGTTCCTCGCCGACGTAGTAATCATCGGCGAGTCTACAAATATGGACCTCTGCCTCGGGCACAGGGGCTCAATGAAGATGAGTGTCGTCGTCAGAGGGAGGAGTTGCCACGCGAGCGCTCCTGAGAGGGGTATAAATGCCCTCTATAAAGCCACTGACTTCCTGACGTTTATCCGAAACGATTTGATCCCCCACATACCCGCCGACCCACTCTATGGAAAATCAAGCCTCGCCATCACAATGATCGAGGTAAAGCCCGGTGCCTTCAACGTCGTCCCCGAGGAGTGCCGATTCTACATCGACTGCCGCAACACCCCCAACTACCCAGCCGAGCAACTTTACTCCGACCTACAGTCACTGACAAAGAGCCAATCAATGAAGGATCCCGAGTTTAACGCAAGCGTATTACCCACCCCGCTCATCAATGGACAGAAAAGCTTCACAGGCTTCTACACCGATCCGAAGAAATTTCCAGTCGTCAAGGAAGCGGAGAATGTCATCGAGAACGTTCTCGGGAAGACGCCAACTAGGAAGACTTGGACCTTCGCGACAGATGGGCGCCTTTATAGCTGGCTCGGCATCCCCGTAATAGGCTTCGGCCCTGGAGATGAGCGCTTCGCCCACACAGCCATAGAACACGTCAAAGTAGACGACTACCTAAAAACGATAGAGGTCTATGCCTCCCTGGCTCAGAAAGTATGCGCATAGGCTTCAGCCCATAAGCCAAGTTTAAACCACCATCCAGCTATTTCACTCCCATGGGCCTCCTACTAGACGATCTAGAGAAAATAAATCAGATAGACTTGCGCGGGATGCTCAGCGTCATCAGCGCCGTCCCTGAGAGCGCTGAGGAAGCCATAGTGTTGGCTGAGAATGTGAAACTCAAGGTCCGGCATTTCAGGAATCTAGTAATAGCTGGGATGGGGGGGTCCGCCGTT
>CAZIKD010000175.1:0-5015 GCA_964539725.1 uncultured Candidatus Bathyarchaeia archaeon
CTCAATATATGACGAACTTTCCGTCGCCGTCGCAGAGGCGACCGAGCTTAAAATATGCGGAGTCGATATCCTGCCCGGTGAGGACGGTAAGCCGTACGTCCTAGAGGCGAATTGCTACCCTGGCTACAAGGCGCTCATTGAAGCGACGGGAATACCCATCCATGAAAAAATAGCCGACTACCTGCAGAGCCTACTACGCTAACTCCTCTTCCTGAGTCGCGCGCACCGCGGTAGATTTCGAAAACAATGGGTTTCAATACTACCCCACTGAGTAAGAGTCAGCCGAACCGGCTTAAGATTAACCACATTTCTGAGGACTATGAGTATCGGAGAATCTCTCTAACTCAGCTTCGACATCTATTCTGGATAGTTGGATCTCACAGGATAGGCTCCCATCATCTTCACAAGTCATGGAATAGCCCCGGGTTTCGAGGTTCTTCAAGAGGTGTAGTTTCTCCTCAATCTTGGTTAGGTCTGGTTTCTCCCCTCTGCATAGAGTGACTACGACCTCGATGAAATATTGAGTCTCACCCTGGTTGATCCTCGCGCCTACACCTACACGGCAGCATTCATAGGGTTGTAGAGGGGTATAGGACTCCCCCTTGGAGGAGGAGAACGCATCACGCCTTAGGTTTTCGAGATCTATCGGCTGCATATTGCTTTCCTTCTTAGCTTTTCCCGAAGCGGCGGAATGCGATGACCCCGGCGATTATGATTGCGGTGCTGGCGACTGCTATCGTCAGGAGGTCGTTAATGATCGTTGGGCTCGTGACGGAGGCTCCTCTGAGGAATATGCTCGTCAAGGCGTCTGTGACATACCAGGTGGGTACGAGGCGAGAGATGTACTCGGGAGCGGGGACGAATGTGCCGAGGAACATCAGGGGTAGGATGAATACGAAGCTGATCCCTGTTGCGGCACCGCTGTTCCTAGCGAACGTGGCGGTGATTAGGCCGAGGCCCACGCTGCTTACTGTAAGCATGAGAACAGCGGTGAAGGCAACCACCACGCCAGTGATTCCGCCGAGGGGCCTGAAGCCCATCGCATACGACGCGGCGAATACCATCGCGACCTGAACCGCACCGAGGAGGAGGTTGGATATTATATAGCCAGCGAAGATGTCGCCCACCGTCGTCGATGTCACGCTTATCCGCCTCAAGATGCCCTGTTCACGCTCCGTAGTTAGTGCCTGGGCGACTATCATGATGAGGAAGATGGCAGCGTAACCGAATAGACCCGGGACCATATATGCGAATTGACTTATTTTCTGTGCATCTACCAATGTCGGTGTCCCGATCTTTATTGGGATACCTGCCCTCGCCGTGGCCTGCGTCATTGCTGCTAAGGTCTGCTGAATTATCGGTGGGATAGCCGCGCTCGCCACCATCGAACCCTTGTCGATTGAGAGGCTTAGGGTTGCGTTATGCCACTTGGATGGGGCATCTGGGCTCTGCTGGTAGGATTGGATGCTCGTAGTGAAGTCGGGGGGGATGGTGAGGACCGCCTTGACCCTCCCCTGCTGGAGATCTAGATGTGCCGAGGATGAATCTGTGTAATTCTGGATGGAGAGGACCTCAACACGAGCGAGTGTCGATAATAAGGCTACTCCATGGAGGCCGGAGTCTTGGTTGATGACGGCAACGCTATACTTGGATTCGCCCCCACCCACCGCCCCGAAGCTCGCACCGAAGGCGAGGGTAAGGATGAGGGGGAATACGATCACCATGAAGAGGTTGGCGGGCTCCCGTATTGTGCGCTTCAGCTCCTTCCCGACGAGTATTAATACCCTCCTCGCGTTCATCTAGGACTCCTCCCTTATCTTCCGCCCCGTCATAGTGATGAAGACCTCCTCCAAATTGGAGGCTCCGTGTCTCTCTTTGAGCTCAGCCGGTGTACCCAGGGCAATGAGTTTACCCTTATCGATTATTCCGACGCGATCAGCTAGTGCCTCTACCTCCTCGATGTAGTGGCTCGTGAGCACTACCGTTTTTCCGCGTTTCTTGAGATCGCGGATGATATCCCACGTGGCGTGGCGGCTCTGGGGGTCCATCGAGACCGTTGGCTCATCAAGGAAGGCGACCGCCGGGTCATGGATCAATGCCATTGCTAGACTGACCCTCCTGACCATTCCTCCGCTGTATTTCCCAGCCCTCCTATCCGCGTCAGCGCCAAGACCCACCGCCTCGATCAGCTGCGTGATCCTCTCCTTGAGGATCTTAGGAGGGACACCCTGAAAGTTGCCGAATATCTCAATGTTCTCGCGGCCAGTCAGGTAGCTGTAATAGGCGGGCTCCTGGGGGCATAGCCCAATTATCTTATGCACTTGATCGGCGTCCTTCGTGACGTCGAAGCCGTTGACCCTAGCGACGCCTGAGGAGGGCTTGAGGATACCGCATAGGGTCTTTATCGTGACGGTCTTTCCCGCACCGTTCGGGCCTAGGAAGCCGAAGAGCTCCCCCTCGTTGATCATTAGGGTGAGGTCGTCTACCGCCGTCTTGTCCTCGAAACGCTTAGTGAGGCCCTTGATGTCTATCGAGTACATCTTTCCACCTTTCTGGGGTGGAGGTTGTGGACTCCGATTATAAGAGTATTTTAGCTTGGAGGGTGAGTTTTAAGCATTGTTAGATAGTCATTTGGGCGTTTCATGAACTAGTTGGTTGAATAACGGGCTTACGACAATCGGCTAGTGTTAAATAGCGTATTGCTTGTCTTCTAGCTGAAAGGTGTCTAGTTATGCCGAGCAAGCCTTATGTGAAGTTGAACGCCGGTGACCCCGACGTCGAGGCTCCGAAGTGTGCAGTGGACGCTGTGCTAGAGGCGATTAAGAAGGGTGGCGATTGGACCCACTACGGTGGTGCTGAGATCCCGAAGCAGTTCCGGCTGGCTGTCGTAGACTATTACAAGAAGTGGATTGGCCCGGAGTATAAGGAGTCGCAGGTCATCCCAGTGGCGGGTAGCAGCGCTGCCCTCTACATTGCTATGGCCTCCGTGCTCAAGGAGGGGGACGAGATCATCCTCTGGGAGCCAAGCTACAGTAATCATTACGTGATGCTCAGGGATATGGGGATCAAGATGCAGATCCCCGAGCTGCCTCGCGAGAAAAAGTACCACATGGACCTAGATAAGCTATCGAACTATGTCACGAAGAAGACAAAAGCGATCCTCGTTTGCAACCCGAACAACCCGACCGGGACGGTCTATAAGAAGAACGAGATAGAGGCAGTCGGCGACCTAGCAGAGGACCACGACCTGGCTATCTTCTCCGACGAGATCTACCTCCACTACGTATACGACAACAACAAGTTTGTAGCCCCGAGCACCATCGGGAACCTCCGCGAGAGAACGATCAACATCATGAGCTTCAGCAAGACTTTCAGCATGACGGGTTGGAGGCTCGGGTACGTGATTTTACCGGATCAGTACCTCGCGAAGGCGCAGACGGTTGCACGCGTGACGGCGCCGAGGCCAGCGACTTTTGTTTACCCCGCAGGCGTGGCCTGCCTGCGGAGCGACTTCAAGTACGTTGACGAGAGGAAGAAGGAGTATTCCGCCCGCCGCGACTATTTCACGAAGACGATTGACGACATGGGTATGCCGTGCCATAAATTCGAGGGCGCCTTCTATGCTTGGTTCGACGCTAAAAAGTATAGCTTGAAGAGCGAAGAGTTCATTGCGCGGCTTGAGAAGGAGGAGAACGTTACGCTGAGCAGCGGAGCTGGGTTCGGGACGAAGCAGGAAGGTTTTATCAGAGTGCCCATGACCGCACCCTTACCAGTCCTCAAGGATGTGGTGGAGCGCATCCGAAGCTTCACGAGCAAACTCTAAGCTATTCCTAATCCACTCTTTACGATTCATCGTTTGTAGGGTTTTTTGAGCTTTTTCGGGCGCGATTATTTGTCCCGGGAGTCATTTTAGATTTCATTGGTGGGTATACCCCTCATCATGTTTTTTATTGACTCAGTATGTGATTTATCCATGCTCGTTTTGAGCGATCAGGATATTGCGAAGCTGTTGACGATGAGGGAGGCGATCGAGGCGGTGGAGGGGGCGTTCGCCCAGCTCCGCCGCGGGAGGGTCGTTATGCCGGCTAGGAGCACCATCATGCTCCCCCGGTACAATGGGAGTATCAGTTTTATGCCCTCCTACCTTGATGAGTCTAAGGCGCAGGCGACAAAGATAATCAGTATTTATCCCGACAACCCGAAGAAGGGATTGCCAACGACTGCAGCGTGGATCATAGTAAATGATCCGGAGACGGGGCATGTGAAGGCCTTCATGGATGGGACCTACCTTACCGGTGTAAGGACGGGTGCGGTTTCGGGGGTGGCCGCGAAGTACCTAGCCCCTAAGGATGCTAGGATCGCGGCGGTCTTCGGCGCCGGGGTACAGGCTCGAAATCAGGCGTGGGCCGCCGCCACGGTCCGAAAACTCGACGAGATCAGAGTCTACGACCCAATCAAACCCGCCGTTGACAGGTTTGTGGTGGAGATGGGGGAGAGGCTCGGCGTGCCCATAGTGAAGGCGGCAAGTGGAGAGGAGGCGTGCAGGGGGGCGGATATTGTGCTCACCGCAACGACCTCCAAGACACCCGTCGTGAAGCGGGAGTGGCTTGGCGATAAGGTCCACATCTCAGCTATAGGTGCCTTCTACCCCGACTGGAGAGAACTGGAGACGAGTGTAGTCGTGGACGCAAAGGTGGTCATAGACGAGTGGGAGGCGATCAAGCTTGAGTCTGGCGACATACTAATCCCCATACAGGAAGGCGCAATAACCGAACGCCACGTCTATGCCGAGCTAGGAGAATTGGTCACGGGAGAGAAGCAGGGTAGAACACCCGAGGACGGTTTGACGGTTTTCAAGAGCGTTGGCATAGCGATTCAGGACTCATCCGTTGCTAACCTAGTTCTCAATAAGATTAAACAATGCTAGGGCTTTGTTTAATAGGGGTCTTGGAGCCCTGTAGGCCGAGACGGAATTTAGTTTCATGACTTTGCCTACTGACGAGAACAATCACTGG
>CAZIKD010000176.1:0-5005 GCA_964539725.1 uncultured Candidatus Bathyarchaeia archaeon
CATAGCTATAGACCGGATGAATCGCTGTAGGAAGGATTGGTAGATCTCCTTTAAAAAGGGTATAAAACAAGTCATAGGAGAATAACCAGTTAAAACTTATCAATTATTGGGTTAATAGCGGCTTCAGCTCCAGTTGTCAAGACTTGCAGGAGTTGACGTGAAGCTGGAGCCGATGAATTAGAAGTTTGTTCAGATAAAGCATTTTAGCTCAGCATTGAACGCGCTAATAGAAAAGTATCCAAGGTCTTGCCGAATCCCGATGGGTCTACGTCGCGGTTGTAGGTGAATATTTTCTCCTCGTCTAGGTTGAAGATGGTTAGCAGTGATTCGCCTGTGAGGTAAACTTCGAGTCGCTCTCCCTTCCGGGTCTTGTACCTGATTATGAGCTGGCTTCGTGACTGTGTGAAGTCGTAGGCTTCTTTGAAGCTCATCAATTCAACCTTCTGGGTTCGCCACTAGTTGCATTACACGCGTACGTTCATGCTAGTAATCCAATTGTTTTAAGGATTTGTCAACATGGTTTCTTCAACGTCGCGCGCGCTCTAAGGATTCTCCTTTCCACACTAACCACAACGTGGTTCTCCCTTCGGGATGATTCCCTTACAGCATCTACAAGAGACTTGAAAACCATCTTGAAGATTAACCTCATCTAAGCTATTGAAATATTTCACTAGTTTACTCCCAGTTACTTCCTCGAATTTTCGAGGAAGCACGACCATGACCATACCGAGCGCGCGCTTCGAAAAGAACGGCTCAAAATGTGGCGTCGGCTACGCTAATGCCTTATTTAGCGGGGACAAGGGAAAAAGTTTCCTTGGCTCTTATCGCCAATGGCTTAACAAGACTTTTACAGGGACATCTCATACTCTTCTGCGATCACCGATTTGTTGGGAATGGATACAACTGTACAACTGAGAGAGGGGGATAGCCACAGGAAACCGTCGGGCCTCCCAAAGGTCGATTACCACTGCCACATAAGCATCACCGAGTACACAGACCCTGCCCGCCCAACAATCATCTCAGTCAGCGTTGAGGAGTTCCTAGCTGATCTAGACGAGGCGGGCATCGAGAAAGCTGTCGTCCTCAGCGATGCGCGCACAACTCCTGAGCAAGTTGCCGCCTTCTTAAAGCAGGCGCCTGAAAGGCTCATGGGTTTTGGCTACGTTAATCCCCTACTACGCCGCGCTGAAAAGGAATTGAGGAGACAGAGAGAGGAACTCGGACTCTTCGGCCTCAAACTATATCCATGCATGGACAGTTACAGCCCTGACGATCCCAACACCTTCGAAGTCTACGAAGTTGCGCAGGCGCTGGACATCCCGGTCCTCTTCCACCAGGCGGGGGTGCCAGAAGCTCACGATCTCCTCACACATACGGACCCCACACAGATTGATGTAGTAGCTAAAAACTTCCCAAAGATGAGGATCGTACTCGCCCACCTCGGTTACCCACGCGTCGACGAGACACTATACGTTCTTAGGAAGCACAAGAACGTCTACGCTGATATTAGCTGGCCCTATGGGAATATAAACCACCCCAGCTACCTGTGGCTCCTCTGGAGGGACATGCTCACCGCGATGAACTTGGGCGTCCTCCAAAAGCTGGTGTTCGGGACTGATTATCCCGGGATTAGGCAGAAACCATACCTAGACATGCTGATGTCAGTTAACAAATATGCACCTCACAGTGATCTGAAGATTCCAGCGGAGAAGCTGTGGGCGATGCTGGATGAGAACGTTCAACACTTGATGCCGTGAGCTATCCACCTCTGAAGAGCGTGCGACAAGGTCAATGAGATCAGTAATAGTCTGGCTAGGATAGAGAAGGAGTTAAATTCGTTGCGCGCACTGCAAGCTCCAACCCCTCGAGTCTGCAGACTACCATAGGCTGGTTGACTTCAGATCTCCAACGAATATTGTTAGCTGCGCGTGCTAAACGAGCCTCATCTTTCCCGCTACCGCGTCCTCGACGACGTAAGGAATGTACTGAACAATGTCCTCAGGCAGTATGTGGTACCCCTTCTCCGAGTAGACAACGTCGCCGGCCGCACCGTTTATGAAAGCGCCTGCACATGCTGCTTGCATCGGCTCAGCTCCCTGAGCGATGTATCCCGCGATTATGCCGGTTAGGACGTCACCGGTTCCACCGACGGTCATGCCGGGGTTTCCCGTCCAGTTATATCTCGTATGAGTCCCGTCGCTTATGATGTCGACCGCTCCTTTGAGGAGTATAATGGAGCCAAGACGCTTCGCCTCCGCCTCGACGACTATGCCCTTCTCCCTCCAGTCGCCTTCGGTTTTCCTGCCAGTGAGCACTTCGAACTCTCTGCTGTGGGGAGTAAAGACCGCGGGGACTTTGAGCTTCCGACTCTTCTCGCCGAACGCCTTTAGGGCGTCAGCGTCAATTACCAAGGGCAGCTTACGTGTCTCCGTTTCCTTGATCAGTTGTAGCGCTGCCTTCTTCGTCTCCTCATCAAGGCCCAAGCCGGGTCCGACAGCGACGGCGTCGACCTTGTCGAGGAAGGTCTTCAGTTTGGGGAGATTCTTTGGCATGAGTTTATCACCATCGAGCTTGGTGATTATCATGCTGGGGGAGATTGCTGAGACGCCGTCCGCTGCTGATTCTGGGACAGCGGTGTAGACGAGGTCAATACCAGTGACGTGTGCACCCATGCTTGTGAGTGCAGGTGCGCCGTGATAGGTCTCGTTTCCACCGACCACGAGTAACCTCCCAAACATACCCTTGTGGCTATCTGCTTCACGCCTCCTGTGGACGAGGAGTACATCGCCGGGCCCCGTGAAGAGCTCAGCCTCGGCGGGCAACCCAAGTTTAGCGACGATCAGCCTCCCAAGCTGCCTTGGCTTCCCCTTGAAGCCAGTCTTTGGCTTATGGAAGGTTACGGTGTCGTCTGCCTCGACACACTCCTCGGGTGCGTCGCCAGTGTCGACGACTAGCCCCGTGGGGGTGTCAACAGAGACGGTGTAGGCAGAGGAGGCGTTGATGGCGCTGATCACCGCCTTTGTCACCGGTGACAAACCACCTCGGTAGGTGTAGCCGATGAGGGCGTCAACAATGACATCAGCCTCTATGGGTTCGACCTGGGACGAGTCTTCAACGATCTTGAGTTCCAAGCTTCCAGTCATCAACTGGGCGACCTCGAAGTTGTGGCGGGTCTCCTCGGATCGAATAGAATTCTGGTTCCCAACTAGAATCGCCTTAACACGGTATCTACGGCCCGTGAGATGGCGAGCCGCCACAAAGCCGTCTCCCCCGTTTCCGCCGAGACCACAAGCTACGAGGACCTTCGCGCCGAGCTTAGCCTTCGCTGCAACAACGTCTGCGACAGCCGCCCCAGCGCTCTCCATGAGGAGTAGGTTGGAGACCCCAAGATAGTTCGCATTATACTCCGCAGCCTGAATCTCCCTCGCCTTAAGATACGCGTCGAGGATCATGACACTTCAACTTCTCAAGTAACCCAGGAGGCTTTAAGATTCACTGGTAGGCGCGGAGGTCGGCGACAGAGGCGACGTGGTGAGTCTCTGGGTAAGGAACTACCGATGAACCACCCACAAGGATACTCCCGATGAAACCAGCGGCTTTAGCTGCTTCGGCGTCCACGAGCTGATCGCCGACGTAGACCGTGCTCGAAGGCGGAATCATCGCCTTCCCGCAAGCAGCGAGCAGTAAGTCTGGAGCGGGTTTAGGGTTCGCCGAGTCCTCTGAGCCGAATACGACGGAGAAGAGACTAGAAATATTGAGCGCGTTGAGAAGCTTCTTTGTTATTTGGCTGGAGCCGTTGGTTGCTATCCCCAGTGTGAATCCTGCTGTTTTGAGGTGATGTAGACTGTCACTGACTCCAGGGAATAACCTCGGCGTGTAGCTCTTCAGCTGAATGTCGTCAGCGTCGGAATAGGCTACCTCGGCAATTGCTCTTGCATCGTACCAACTACGTCCTGTCGAGTAGATTGCGACAGCTGCGATGGCCATGTCCTCCCTCCTCGAAGCCTTCGCTATAGGCCCAAACATGTCTAGGGATTGCTTGGCTGGGTCATAACCACCTAGAGGCGCCCATATTTCCGCTGCTCTTCTACTGGCTCGGGTCTCAATGGCGGAGAACCTAAGAGCTGCAAGGTTCCTATAACGGTCTTCATCATCCACAAGTGTACCATCCACGTCGAACAAAAGAAACTCGAATCTGAGTTCTTCCCCTTCGACCATTATACTTGGCAAGTAGATCACAGCCGTCCACTGGGTAGCTGATATAGCTCACAACTGGTAACTTTTAAGTACCTTCATACCCCAGCAATATCTGGTGATTCATATGGCAACGGCATTCGTTTTAATAAACGCGGAAATCGGCGCGGAGACCGAGGTGCTTAAGGGTCTTAAGGATGTAAAGGAGGTCAAGGAGGCCCACATGGTTTACGGCGTCTACGACATAATCGCACGCATCGAGACAGAAACCATGCAGGAACTCAAAGACATAATTAGCTGGAAGATTAGACGCCTTGACAAGGTCCGCAGCACACTTACAATGATAGTTGTATAACTTTTTTAAGCTGAAAAAATCCGCTTTACTTCCCTACAATTTGAAACTCATCTTTAATCCTAGAACTTCATCGTTTTCCATAACCAGTCTCTCCCTACCGTAACTCCAACGAGGGAAGTGACTAAGAACATCCATCCCGAGAAGGCTAAAGACAAGCCCCTGTGGCAGAGGCTTGTAATTTGGTCCTGGGGGTAAAACAGCAAGGTTCTCCATGGGGAAACTAACGAAAGCACGTTTGTTATCAAGCAACCCTGCTTTTACTGGGAGGACGATCTCGGTATGCTGTATAACCTTAAGGTTCACCGGGCCATTTGCGGTTATGATGGTCTTAGTGATAGTCTGCAAGTCGCTATGATCAATATTAAGTCTAATTACATCGTCTGGGAGGATGCATGAGTTGCTGCAGCCTGTGTCTACAAGAAATGTAATGGGTTGGTTGAAAAAACTCGGAGGATA
>CAZIKD010000177.1:0-4997 GCA_964539725.1 uncultured Candidatus Bathyarchaeia archaeon
ACACGTTCATTTTATCGTTTTTTCATCATCCGAGATATTAGGCAATAACCCTATTCTCTTCACCCACCAATAGACTAAAGCCAGCGTGATGACTGTCGAAGTAAGTATTAGGGCAATATACCAGGGCATATCTCTTGGGGAGAACATGAAAATGTTAGTCTGGGAAAACACAGTTGCAATTGTATTAGGAACAAAGAATCCCGCTCCAAGAATCGCCAGAAACGCTCCCAGCATCGTAATTCGATTATTAGTTGCTGTTAGCTGATTGTTTTTCTCTGATAAGGTGTTGTTAAAATCTTGTAGTTGATTATTTTTTTCTTGAAGCAGGTTGTTCCGGCTCTGTAACGTATTATTTAAGTCCTGAAGCTGATTGTTCCGATCCTGAAGCTGATTATTTTTATCTTGAAGTTGGTTATTGTAGATAGATTTAAGGCTTTCAAGACCAGAGGCAAGGACATCAGAAAGGTGTTCAGCTAGACTCAGCTGCTGATGAACCTCGTTTTGTAGCGAAGCTACTCTATCGAGTACAAGAGGTGTATCGGAGATCAGATCGGCGTCACCATAACGTAGGCTGGATAGTGTGTCCGCGGTTCCCCAGAGCGCTGAGAGGTATTTCAAAAGTGCATGCTTCATCTGAGAAATCTGGTCTCCTACATGTGATTGCACAGTGTTGTTGTCTTTCAGGTCCATCGTCAGGTCATCGCTACGCTCATCCATTTCCTGTAACTGCTTGAAGTTCCACGAGTTGTTCTCATCAATTATCCTTACAAGTAGAAGCGTTATCATGTCATTCGTTTTCATCCCTTTAGGGAGTTTTTTGAAATAGGTCCCGGCGTATCGGCGCATCTGGTAGAAGCGGGATCTCTTTCGTGTGTGAATTGTTAGGAGGAGGTTGCCCCTTAGTAGAATGAGTAGGGGCTCCACGTTGATGTCGAAGCCTTCGGCGTGAATCGAAGGTAGAAGTACACCTACCTCGGTATCGAAGTCCTCATAGTTTCCCCTAATATCTAATAAAAGTCTCTTTATAAGCTGCTCCGAGAAACCAACTTTTGCAGCGGATTCAATCGCCTCTTTTTCAAAGTCGTCAATTATGTAATCTATCCATGCGATAGTGGCATGATCTATTAGAGATGTGAAGTCATCTATTTTTGTGGAGAATGAGCTATGGGCTCCTTTTTTATTGAGGATGGCGCAGAAACCACGATTGTTTTCATCGAAAATTTGGTCTGAATTTAAGTGTGTCGCGTGGCTCATGGTATTCAATACCTTGCGAGTTGGTATTCCGATAAAGGTCTTTTGCAATATTTATTAAGTTACGTGCGCGCGGAAAAGATTTCGGCTGAGTAACTTAAGCCCCTTGTAAAGAACCCGAAGTGTATCTGCAAAGGGTGTGGAAGAGCAACAGCTAAAGCGGAGAATTTCTGCGCACCAGAGTCACGCACGCGAATTTTTATAGGACAGGTTCATTGAGATTTTTTATGAGGTTTTTAGAAACGATGAAATTGAAAGAGATAAAGTATCTTATGATGGTGCTTTTCTGTCTGCGCGCGCGATTCGCCTTTAAACTGCGCTAACGTATGCTATGTGCTTCCCCCTAACAACCTACTTGAAGTGTAACAAACGCATATCGAGAAACCATTATTATCCACCGATCAAGTGGTATCTATCTATATGGCTGAGGCTAAACGCGCACCTTTATGGGGGGTGAGATTAAGCGTCTTCGGTTCTGGGGCGGTCGGGATGGCCTTGGAGTTGGTGGGGAGCAGACTCCTTGCGCCAACCTTTGGGGACAGCATCTTCGTGTGGGGTAGCCTGATCGGTGTTGTGATGACTGGGCTTGCAGCCGGGTACTATTTTGGGGGTAGACTTGCTGACCGGGATCCGAGCTTCAAGACATTCTCGTTTGTAATTCTTATGGCGGGTATATTCACGCTTGTAATTCCCTCTTCAGCCGCTATTGTTATGGAGACCGTCACTGATTTGGGTTTGGGGGATAGGTTTGGGCCCCTCGTCTCCTGCTTGCTGCTTCTAGGAGTCCCTACAACTTTGCTTGGGATCGTTTCCCCCTACGCGATAAGATTGACTGCGGATAATATTGTAAGAATCGGAGGTGCTTCGGGGAGTCTTTACTCCATTTCTACTGCGGGCAGCATCTTCGGGACATTCTTCACTGTCTTCGTGTTGATTCCTTCGATTAGCATCAGGACGATAATTCTCTCTCTTGGAGTTGTGCTCGTTGCGGTGTCTTTCATCGGCTTGTTTTGGAGGGAGCGTTTGCTATTTGGGTTTGTGGTGGCGCTACTTATGCTGCCTCCGGTCCTGCTTCAGGGGCCGATGGTGGGGTTCGGAGTGAAGTCATTGTATACTAAGGATACCCCGTACTCGACGCTGAATGTAGTTGACGATGAGGGATCAGGTACCAGGGCCTTGTACCTGAACAACCTGCGTCACAGCGCCATGTTCCTGAATGGCTCACAAACCGCGGCGATTAGGTACACCGACTACTTCAACTTGGCTTTTGTTTTCAATCCGGGTATTAAGAGCGTCCTATTCATGGGGGGTGGAGGCTTCTCTGGGCCTAAGCAGTTTCTCGCGTACTACCCTGAGGTCATGATTGATGTGGTTGAGATAAATCCTGACGTGGTTCAGGTTGCTAAGGACTATTTTGGTGTGCGAGATGATCCTCGTCTAAGGATTTTTGTGGAAGATGGCCGGACCTTCCTAGAGAGATCGGGGAGCTATGATCTCATTGTGCTCGATGCGTATTCCAAGTCTTATGTTCCTTTTCACCTCATGACTCTAGAGTTCTTAGAGAGTCTCAGTGACCACCTCAACCCTGGAGGCGTTGTCGTCTCTAACCTCATCGCCTCGTTTATCGGTGATACATCCGACCTCATGAGGGCTGAGTACAAGACGATGAGCAACGTGTTCTCTGAGGTCTACGTTTTTTACACGTTTAGCGAACGTGCTTCGGAGCTACAGAACCTCATACTTGTGGCTACTAGAGCTCCTAGATATGATGTGGAGGCCCTTGTTGAGATCGCGGGCAAAGCTCCTCAGAGAAGTGATTTTTTGACAAAGTATTCGAGGAATCTTTTTCTACAGAGTGTAAGCACGGGCGACGTCCCTCTGTTGACGGATGACTACGCCCCCGCTGAGAGCCTACTTAACCCCGTCACTTTGGCACCGTATGAAGGGGGAGAGGAGCTTCTCACCCGTAGTCTTCTTAACCCGTTCATAATGGCTGGCGCTTATGTTGTCGCCTTCGCAGTGGTCTATGTCATAATCGGCTCTATTAGGGGAAACCATGGATCTGAACAAGATCTAAGATTATCCGGAGTTTAGATTAAGAGGCGAGTAATTTTGATCTTTTTTTTCTATCTCTTTTCGTCTCTTCTCTTGGTTATTGTTATGCATCAGCAGAATGGCATCTTCACAGTAGTACTTATCTTAAGAAAGGATCATACGTCTCATTTTATCTATTATCGCGCGCGCGAGCTTCGGAAAGATTCGACAGTTCATATATAAAGAGCTAAACACGTAGGTTCCACATTCCATCAGTGGCCCGTATTGAACCCTTTCAATGATTATGGTAGGCGCATCGAGGAGCAGATTCGCCCCGCCAGCTACCCGCTGGCGATCAAGATGCTGAGAAGCCCAGACCAGGTCCCTGGGGACGCGGAGAGGCCGAAGCGCGACTACGGCGCATGCATGTCGACGTGCCAATGCTTCTCTCTGTCACGGAAATTTGGGAGGACCGTGGCGCAGCTGTTTGAGGACATGTGGTGCCCCGAGCCAGTCATCGGTCTCGGCTTGGCTGAGCCCCCAAGCTACTTCTTCGAGGGAAAGACGAGATACCCGGATGGCGTATCCTCCCTCGAGGCGGGGGCGAATTGGGCCCGGGAGTTCCCCCGGTTCAAGACGGGGGAATACGTAGGCATCGTATCCGCTCCGCTTAGGACGGCAACCTTCGAACCAGACGCTGCCATCATTTACTGTAACTCGGCTCAGCTGCTGAAGCTGCTGCTCGGAATCGCGTACATGGACGGGAGGGACATTACCACTGTCCTCGGCGGCCACTCAGCCTGCGTATACTCCATAGTGCCGAGCCTCCTGAAGGGGGAGTACCAAGTATCTGTGCCGTGCAGGGGTGACAGGGGGTACGCCGGGGCGCAGGACGATGAGATGATCTTCACCGCGCCGAAGAATAAGTTCGAGGAACTCGCCCATGGCCTCGAGCAGAGGGGAACTAGTAACCTCCCGACTAGGTTCACCATGGCGCCTGAGTACAAGCTGTCCACAGGCTACGCGGAGATCGCCCGTCAGATGGGGCAAAAGAGAGCCGATGGCTCAGATATCAAGGGATATAACGAGAAGGAGCGACTCCTCTCCCTACAGTACAGGTAGTCGGGGACGCCCGTCGACTCCATTGTAAAGTGAAGACACGCGCACCGACCGGCGTATGGGTCTGTCAAAGGTTTAAGCCGGCGCTGCGGGTGCATATGTATGGTGCAGGGGGGAGGATATGCGCCCTGATCTGGTTCTGGTAAACGGTGAGGTTGTAACACTAAACCCCTCGAAGCCGCGCTGCGAGGCCGTGGCAGTCGTCTTCGGCAGGGTAGTGGAGGTGGGATCGACGAAGGAGGTCATGAGGGATGTCGGGAGCGGCACCCGAGTCATCGACCTCGGTGGAAAGACGGTGCTCCCAGGATTCATAGACACCCATGTCCACCTCGATGACTTCGGCTTAACCCTCCGGACCATCAATATGGAGGGCGCGACCTCGGTTGATGCGATAAAGAGGCTGCTATCGGAGAGGGTCTCTCGCACAACAAAGGGGGAGTGGGTGATTGGGAGGGGGTGGAACGAGAACAAGCTCGGGGAGAGGCGCCTCCTCACGCGCTGGGACATCGACGAGGTCTCCCACGACAACCCCGTCTATCTCCATCACTTCTCATGCCACGCCACCCTGCTAAACAGCAGGGGCCTCGAAGCCT
>CAZIKD010000178.1:0-4975 GCA_964539725.1 uncultured Candidatus Bathyarchaeia archaeon
AGAGCCTGGCGGCCTCCAGCACGTGATATGTACCCATTGCATTGACCCTAAAAGCAGCCTGCGGGTCCTCATCCGATGGCGATGAGAGCATTCCACCGAGGTGGTAGATCACGTCGGGTGCACTTTTCTTGATTATGCTTAGAACATGGCTGAAGTTGCCGAGGTCGCCGCGGGTGACGGTGACCCTAGACGCAGCCTCGTCGAGGAGCTTCTTCGATGGGTTAATGTCGAATACATCGATCTCCGGGTTACCCTTCGCCAATAGCTGGCGAACGACCTCCGCGCCGAGGAAACCTGTTCCGCCGGTGACAACCACTTTCAAATGTTATGCCTCCTTCTGGGGGCGTCTTCTCCCAGCGCGCGCGTCGCTTATTTCACCTTTCTCGCTTCGTATCTCAGCGGATACCAGCTTCCAAGTCCCTACAAACCTCTCCGTGTCAGCTTTAACCAACGATAAACACCTTGTTACATAGAAGTTTTAACTGATGATAAGTTATTCGCCCCTATTTCACGCCGCGCGCATGAACTGGCTCATACCCGAGAGGGTAGCTTAGAAGGAGAAGGCAAACCATGCCTATTCAATCAATCGGGATTATGTGGTTGACGTGGACTACTACCTCAACTATATGCCACACTCGCATCGGACTCATGCGCGCGAGTTTTGTCAATAACCCACTTAAAAGTTTCTAAATATTGGTTTACAACCTTCTCCGCCGTGTACCTCTCTATAACTGTCCTGCGCGCCCTCTCACCGAGCTTTCTCCTCAGCTTCTGATCCTTGTAGAGGCGTAGTATCGCCTGAGCTAACTCCTCTGGGTGCTTAGGGGGTATGAGCAGTCCGTTCTTACCATGGTTAATTATTTCGTTAACTCCACCAACCTTTGTCGCGATCATTGGGAGTCCTGTGCTCATCCCCTCAAGGAGGGTTAGAGGTGCGCTCTCTGTCTCTGAGCAAAGTACGCCGATGTCGCTGCATCGCAGGAGGTTTGGGATGTCACTCCTGAACCCGGTAAGGGTGACATTTTTGTGGAGTCCGAGGCTTTCTATAAGTTTCTCGACGCTGTGTCTATCGGGGCCATCTCCAACTAGCATTAGTCGAGCATCAGGTTCTTGCTTTGTAACGATCGACATTGCGTATACGAGGTCGGTTATCCGTTTCACAGGTCGGAAGTTGCTGACGTGGATGATGATTCCACACTCATCACAGTCACGCTCTAAAGCCTCACATGGCGCGGGGGTGAAGACTTGGGAGTCGACAAAGTTAGGGATCACCTTAACCTCCCGCTCAAGACCTAGTCTCTCGTAGGCTTCCCTTTGCATAAACTCGGAGACCGCGGTGACCGCATCCGCCCTCTCTACGCTATGGTTGTTAACTATCTGGTAGCTCGGGTCGCTCCCAAGGATCGTGACGTCGCTGCCATGGAGCGTCACAACATAGGGGACGCGAGTGATCTCCCTAGCAAGGAAGGCTGCAGTCGCATGGGGAATTGAGTAATGTACGTTTAGGACATCAAGCTTTTCTTGTCTCGATACTCGTGCCATCTCTGAGCCCAGGGCTACTGTGTAGGGAGGGTATTTGAAAAGTGGATACTCGAGTACATTAACGAGGTGGATATGGACGTTCTCCTGGTCAATGCCCTGGACAGCGAATGGGCGCTCATATGTAATGAAGTGGACTTCATTACCCCGCTTTGCGAATTCGACACCTAGGCGAGTGGCAAGGATGCCGCTCCCGCCGACTCCTGGATAGCATGTTATACCTATCCTCATGTATGGCCACCCCTAGCAGATATGGTGTTGAGAAAGGTGAGATAAAAAGGGTGAGCAGCTATTTAGCGCCTTTCATCCGTTTCTCTGTGCCGAGAATGGCCGCTACCTGTCCCTCGTGGTGGATTATCTCACTCACCATGAGCATCAGGTAGAACTCACGGGGCTTCTTCCCCGCCCACGCCTCAACTTGTTCTGCGAGTTTTTCGTTCGTCAGCTTGTTGAGACCGGCGTTGAGTTTTCTATGCCCTTTCTCAATGTCGGACATGATTTTCTCCATCTTATACTTTGGATTTCCTATGTAGTCCTTTGGCCAAGCCTTCGGTGGGTCTTCACCTAGGAACTTGGGGAGAGCGACGTTTAATTCCTCGCTCAGATGGGTGAGTATCCATCTGATCGTGTTTGCCTGTGTACAACTCTTCCAGTCCAGCTGTTCAGGCTTAAGGGTCTTCGTTGCACTCGCGAGCCTGTCGAAGCCGATCTGCGCGAAGTCTTTAATCATCTTCGTCTTTACCGTCATCTAACCACCAGAATCCGAATGTAAAATCTGATTCAATATATATATAATACTACGCATCAAAGAGCGAGTTTGTGCCCTTTTTAGCATGTGTTGAGGAAGTTGGGGTCTTTTACCTTGAAGCGCTTGACAGTCCCCCTGACATATGCTATTTGGCCCTTGTGATGCACGATTTCACCAAGGTAAGCAAAGAGGCCGATTTTCCTCTTCTTAGTGCCACCCCAGAGGGATATCTCCTCTTCTAATTGTGCATCGGTGAGCTTCCCCATGCAATCGAGTATCATCTTCTTCCCCACGGCGAGATCTGCCATGTACTTATCTAGGCTGTAATGCTTCTCCTTGTAGTCATCAGGCCAGCCGATCGGCTTGTAATTAGGGTCCCCTTTTATTATCCGGGGGAGGGCCGTGTTACTAATCCTACAAAGGTGGTTAACGATCCACTCTATACTGTTTGATTCGTCCGTGGGTTTGTAGTTTGCTTCGTCCTCATCAAGCCCCTTAAGAGCCTCCTCAAGAGAGTTGAATTGGTACTCTATATACTCTTTCAGGATCTGAATCTTCGCTGACAAATATTACACCATGAGACTTTCAGATCTAGTAGGTTATATTGTTTCTGCTATTGACGCGATCGAGTTTCAGGTTTATACCAAACCGATTTTGTTCCCTTAAGATGGTTAATACTTTCCTCTATTTGATGAAAGGTGTTAATTTATTTGGTGCAGGGGGTGGGGTTCGAACCCACGGAGGACTAACCATCAGGTCCTGAACCTGACCCCTTTGGCCACTCGGGAACCCCTGCAGGGAAAATGGGTGGCTAGTGCTTGAGCGTCGCTATGTGCTGTTTATACTTTTCGGCATCCATCAGCTTGGAGACATTTGTATCCCAGTTGCTTGGTTTTACCTTCGCGATCCAGCCATTGTCGTAGGGATCCGAGTTGATCTTCTCTGGGCTATCCAGGAGAGCCTCGTTGATCTCGACGACTGTACCGGTTACAGGGCTATAAAAGTCTGAAACAGCCTTTACCGACTCAACGGCGCCAATTGCTTCACCCTGATTAACGTTAGTGTCCTTCTTCGGTAGCTCGACGTATACTATTTCATGAAGCTGTGATTGGGCGTAGTCGCTTATACCAATTATGACGACGTCGCCGCTTGGCTTCGCCCACTCATGTTCTTTGGTATAGTAGCACCCGGGATCAATTTTTATCTCATCGGTCATGCTTTAACCCTCTTCCAACCGTACTTAGACTCATCATAGAAGGGGTGGTGCTTAACTATCTTTCCCTTCACCATGTTTGCCCTTATTTTAACCTGGACCTCCTTACCGAGTTCTTTGTAATCGGGAGGAAGGTAGGCTAGGGCGATGCTCGCGTCAAGTATTGGGGCGACGCCTCCGCTTGTGACTACGCCGATCTTCTTTTCACCATCATAGACCTCGTAGCCGTGGCGTGGGATGCCACGCTCCGTCAGCATTATACCGAGAAGAGTACGCGTGACCCCCTTCTCGATGATTCCCTCGAGCGCCTTCTTACCATTGAAGTATGGTTTCTTCATTTTAACGACCCACTTGAGTCCTGCTTCGACCGGGTTAGTCGTCTCGTCGATGTCGTTGCCATAGAGCCAGAGACCTGCCTCCAAGCGAAGGCTGTCCCTCGAGCCGAGTCCACAGGGTCTAGCGCCCGCTGTGACTAGGTCATGCCATATCTTGAGGGACTTCGCCGGCTCAGTTACAGGATCGTCTAGGATGAATATCTCTATGCCATCCTCGCCAGTGTATCCAGTCCGAGCTACTAGGCAATCGAATCCACTCACTCTAAGGGGGGCAATATTGAATCTTTCTATCTTGTTTGGATCTGTATCGCTTATCTTTGATAGGATCTCCATGGCTTTAGGTCCCTGGACTGCGATCATACCGATCTTGTCGCTCATGTCTAAGAGCTTGACTTTGAAACCTTTCGTATTCTTCTGCAACCAAGCGAAGTCCTTGCTGCGATTTCCTGCGTTATAGACAATTAGGAAACTCTCAGAGCTACGGCGGTAGACTATAAGATCGTCGACGATGCCGCCGTCTGGCTTGCACATGACGCCGTATACGCCCTTGCCATCAATGAGGGAGCCTATATCATTGGAGTCCACGTAGTCTAGAAACTTCAAGACTTCGGGGCCTTCAGCGAACACCCTCCCCATGTGACTAGTGTCGAATATGCCACACGCTTCTCGGACTGCCGTGTGCTCGGGGATGATACCCTCATACCAGACGGGCATCGCGAAACCGCCGAAATCAACGACGTTTCCGTGCTCGACGTGGTATTTGTAAATGTGTGTCTTCCTGAGGTCCAAACTGGATTACCGTTTAGATATGCAATGGGGGGATGGTTAAAACCCTATCTGGATTAGCGGATTATTTAGGGTTACCGGAGTGGATCTCGACGCCTTCCGTCGTAAATTTTAACTCCTTTTTGCACTTTGGACACTTCCCCTCGTGTTTTTTTATGATGTCCTGTGGTGATTTGAGGAGCTCGCCCTCGTAGAGGACTTCCTTGCATGATCTGCATACTATCTTCTGAGGCAAAGCGCCACCGTCTAGAGAAGCTCCAAGCTGAGGACTTATAAACATCATCATCACGCGCGCCTAAGGAAACCTCTCCCTAAAAGGATATATTTGTACTAATCGCATCATCTCCGGAAGTG
>CAZIKD010000179.1:0-4898 GCA_964539725.1 uncultured Candidatus Bathyarchaeia archaeon
TCTTTTATCTGTATTAATTAAATTTAAATGCATTTATATCCAATTTAGTGCGCGCGCGCAAATAAACAAATTTATCTATATTTCTCTAAATTCATTCGAGGGAATAGTTGAATTATCTCTGTTACACTGTTTTTTTCATCCTGTGCAAATATATTCACTAACATATTTGGATCAAGATCGTTAATAAGCGAATTAATTCCACTTGAGGAAAATAATTCAAGATATCCACATTTTTTACACTTTCGATAAAACCAATGTTTGGCTATCGTATTTCCCGGTTCAGTAATAATAGGCCCAAACTCCCAGTTTTTATTAAATATATGTGAACAAGACATTAGAATTCACCTCTTTTCATTAAAAAAACATGAAGCCCGTTAATGCTATTATAAACCCTATGACTATGGTTATTGATATTACACTAATCATTTTTATTACATTTTTTGCATCCATTTATATCACCTCAAATCTGATAAGACGAACTAAATGCGAAAAACTGTACAAGGAAATACATAGCACTAATGATTACGCCTCCGCCAATACTCCATATGATGATCAAAGTTTTTCCCTTCATCTGAGTCGCCATTCCTAACTCTCTATTACTTCAGCTAATAACTGAACAAATATTAGGTATAATTTTACTCTGGCAATTCCACCTTTTTTTTCCCTAAATAAGGAAAAATGAAATTTTTTTTACGAAATCCGGTGAAATCAAGTTATGATTTTTTAAATCATAAATAAATATACTATTTTCTTAAAAGGTTTCCTTTATTTTAATTGACTATCTAAATAAGAATTTAGAATATCATCAAAAAAATGGACAGTCGGATGCGCAATATCAATTATTATCTCCGTTTATTTTTCCAATAATAATTAATAAGTAATTTAATATTTGACCTATCTATAGATATATTTTCTAACTTATTCTTGTTTTAATATTTATCTTTTATTTACGGCTTTAAAATATTCAAACGTTGTTATTAATCTTGGACATTTACCAAAATTTTCAGTTTCACAATATTCTTTTTTGATTTCAATTTCTGGCGTAAATATTTTTTTCAATTCCTCGATTGGTGGGCTAGCTAAACAGTAATCATGTGCGTCAAGAAAAATACATCGCATTTTCATTCTGATCACTTACAATTATGTATAAATTTGAGTGTAAAAGAGTTACGATTTAATATATAATGATATATCACACTAAATTTATCTGTCTTGTGTATTCCATACCAGTTAAACTGTGTAACTTCACTTGAATGGTCGTTCCTGAGGATAAAGTACCAAATGTACCGTCGATAAAGATATAGATAATTGTAGTTTCACCACTTGAGATAGTTATTCCATTTATAGGTAAAGTACTCGATATTCCTCCTGAAGGAGGTATTAATGCTCGAGAGTCTATTGGTATATTATTAAGAAAAATCTTATCTAATGTAATAGTTTTAGGTCCAGCATTTTTACAATTTATCTCAATTTCCCAATAGCTACGTGTAATACCGCGCACAATTATGCATTTAATGCTATTAATTTCTATTTGTTCGTACTGAGAATATATTGCACTTATTCCACCCATCCAATAAGCAACTCCAACTGCAACTGTAATAGTTACAGCCACCAGTAGGGTGGTCGAGACCCCGGTTTCCATTAAAATATATTGATAAAAGAAATACTTATAATACATTTATGAATATAAAATCTATATCCATTGTAAATAATAAAAGATTATTATATAGTAACTACAAATATTTTTTTATGAGAAAAATTTTCCCATTTTAAATTCTCCGAATTTTCTCATTTGAATTAAGATGTTGCCGTTTCCAGCTCCTTAATTGATTTTCCCACATTTTCGCTATTAATAATAAATGAACCCACTGCAATAATGTTTGCCCCGGCTAAATATGCTTGACGTGCAGTAATTGGATTCATGCCCCCGTCTACCTCAACTATTAAGTCATTCCTAATTTTCTTGAGGTGGCTTATCTTTCTAAGTGTCTCCGGTATAAATTTAGCCCCATATTGGCCTGGTTCAACTGACATAATTAAAACTCCCTCTATATCCCTTAGATATGGATTTATTGATTCTACTGGTGTGTTTGGATTAATTGCTAAGAAAACATTTTTTCCTAAATATCTTGCTTCTTTAATAACTTCATCAACATCTTCACTAGATTCAAAATGTATTATTACTTTTTCAATTTTTTTTGGTAAAGTATGTAGCCATTTTTTGGGATTTACTACCATAAGATGTGCTTCAAAATGAAAATTATTAGGGAGAGGAATATCAAAGTCCAGAGAATGTGTTTTTACAAATTGACCATCCATAAAGTCAAGCTGTATTTCTTTTATATGCCCCTTAAGTTTTCCTAATATTAATTTTAATTCTGTTGAATCTTTAGCTATTACCGCTGCAACGATCATTAGAGTCATAAGAATTGATATCCTATTCGAAGATTATTAAGAGGTTTTATGCGCGCGCAGATTTACAAAATCCACAAAATCAGTTTACAGTTTTACAGAATACTGGACCAGCTTTGCAGTCAACTCCCACCCGGGGAGATGGACGGCCCGGACTTTCCCATACCGTTTCCCATCGGGAAACCGGAAGGGGAGGTCTAGATGAGGCTGGAGATCGTCGTGAAGTCTGGCGACAGGTACTGCAAGGCGGTGCAGGCATCTGATGGTGGTTAGGCTTGAGGGGAGGTCCAGGTGCCCCGGGAGATAACGGCCTCTGAGGGCGCCGCCTCGGGCAGGGTCTCCGAGCTGATCAAGACGCTGGAGGCGGGGGCCCAGGCTCTCATCGGGGAGGTCGCGCGTGTCGATGGCTGCGTCTTTCTTGGCGAGTCTGTCGCCGTCTGCCGATTTTCTCATAGGCTTGTCTGGGGATGTGTGTTTGGTGAAGTAGTCCCTGTGGTGTCTCAAATGATACTGATCTAAAGGGTTAACCGAGGGGAGTGGAACTAGAGGTAAATCCAAATTTTCTTAATATTTTTTAAAATTAATGTCAGAATAAACGTCTATCAAGTTCAGTAAACAATATTCGTAAAATACTTTCATCTCATTTTAAAAATTGTCTATGTGGTAATAACTCATGACTATCCCCACCCAAGGAGAACTCTGAAAATGGTAAAAGAAATAGTTGATATACCTGACGAATTAATACTAAATATTGATGATATTAAAGAACAAATTGATTATAAAACCCGTGAAGATTTTATTGTCGCCGCAATAAAACGGTTTTTAGACATCTATAATCAAATGTTGATAGAAAATTGTTAATGAAATAGGTTATTTAAACTAAGCTAAAAATTAACCTTGAAAAAGGTTGCGCGCATGAAAAAATTGTATATAAAATTCCACCAAGTTATTCCCTCATAAAAACCATTAAACTCCAAAGGGTACTAAACACATGCGACAACAATTGGATGCTCTTTGTGCTGGCAGTTTTATGGTGGATATAGTAGCCACCCATCTTCCTAATATCACGCCACCTGGTGGGCTTATTTATGCTCCTAATGGTATTTCTATCAACATAGGTGGTCATGCTGCTAACGTTTCAATTGACCTAGCCCAACTTGGACAAAAATCCGTTACCGCTGCTGGCTGTATTGGAAATGATATGCTTGGTGGATATATTCAAAGAACGTTAAAAATATCTGGAGTGGAGCCATCGCCACAGATTCTTGATGAAATACCTACCGCAAAGAACATATCACTGACAGTCGAAGGAGAAGACCGGCGCTTCATAGCAGAACTCGCAGCAAACACACTACTCTCACCTTACCATATTATCAATCTCTTAAAGAAGCAACCACGTATATTTTTCCTGGGAACAATTGGAGGTTTGAAGTATGTCGATAAAACCCTACCACTTATTCTTCAATCTGCCCGAGATTGCCATACGACTACTCTCGTCGACGTTATCCCTCCAATAGAACCAAACTGGGATCATTTGACTCGGGCTCTTAGTTTTATCGACATCATACATCTTAACCAGAATGAGGCTTACCTCATCACGAGGATAAGTGACCCAAAAAAAGCTGTGATTGCGCTTCGCAGTTTAGGTGCAAACACAATTGTAATAACAAGTGCTTCAAAGGGTCTCACGGCCCTAAGAGGAGAGACAATGATCAATATGCCTGCGTTCAAAGTCAATGAGGTTGACTCTACAGGGGCTGGCGACGCACTTTGCGCAGGTTTAATACATAGCTTATTAACTCTTAAAAATCCAAACGAATTCACTTTAGACGAGTTTCAATACGCTCTTCTCGAAGGGCAAGCAGCTGGAGCTGCTTGTGTCACCTCCTCCGGCGCGACAACTAATGTCAAAACTGAAAATATTCGACTTCTTTTAAACGAACAGGGTGATACCGTACTCACTTTATCAACCAAGTCTATAATTAATATAGATTAACATAACCCTATGGAGATCCGGTGTAAGATCTCTACGGCGCACGCGCCTACCCTTCCTCTTCTGCATGGAGACCACTATTCTGCGATTACCCCTCAGAGAATATATGGTGATGCATTAATTCGCGAATCCTAGATAATTTCGAGTCAGCGAGACATCAAACAGAAACATTCCGAATCCAAAACAACAAAAATAAGGTAAACACAATAAAATATTGAGTCAAACACAAATGTGCTCCAGCTATATCAGGTATTATACGCAGTTGCTAACAGTGATACGTCCTCTAAACAAAAATCCGAAAATAAATCTCAACTCGGAAAAAATAATACGATAAGAAATTAACTGGAAAAATGATTCATATAATCCAGAATAATATACAACTCACATATCTAAATCAGAATAATTCAAGGGGCATCCAGAACTCACAAGCTTAATTAGAATTTCCCATGCTCGAGCGCTCAACAACATTATTAACGCCTAAACCTCATCAATA
>CAZIKD010000180.1:0-4880 GCA_964539725.1 uncultured Candidatus Bathyarchaeia archaeon
GCTGAAGTGCTATAGGAAGATCGGCTTCGACATGTTCTCGATAGACCTCTCAACACCTGACGGCTGGAGGCCACGCATAGATCAGGAGGGAAACATGATCGACCTGTGGGGCAGGGTCATGAAGCTGGATAAGACAACTAAGGCATGGGTCCCATACTCCACGGTCTTCACCGAGCCAGAGGACTACGAGGGATTCGATATGCCTGACCCAGAGGCACTTGGATGGACCTTCGCCCTCGAACACGCCAAGAAAGAGATAGCCGAGGAGACCGCGTTGGCGAGCTTCATAAGGGACCCCTTCGCCCACGCATGGGAGATATTCACCCCGATGAAGTTTGTGCTCTGGATGCATCGCGAACCGGGATTCATCAGGAGGGTCATCGAGGACATTGCTGATTTCAACATCGCAATCATTAAACGAGTAACCGAAGTCGGGGTGGACCTCGTCATAAGCGGCGGTGACTACTGCGACGCCAAGGGGCCAATGGTGCCGACAGCCTTCTTCAGGGAGGTCATCTTCCCAAATCTTAGAAGACAGGCGGAGGCGGCCCGCAGGGCTGGCGTCAAATTCATAAAACACACCGATGGAAACATCAACCAACTCCTAGGGGACCTAGCGGACATCGTTGACGGATTGCACTCTCTGGATCCATCAGCGAGCGTGGATATAGGGAAGATTAAGGAAAAGTATGGTGACAGACTTGTCCTCATTGGCAACATCTCGGTGGACAACCTAGCTGAAAAAGAAAGGAGCGATATCCGAGATGAAGTAAAGACCTGCATAAAGATCGCATCCCCGGGCGGAGGCCACATACTTTCTTCGAGCAACTCCTGGGCTGCAGGGGCAAAACTTGAGAACTGTCTCACCCTGGTGGAGACCGGAAGAAGATGCGGGATTTACCCGATAAAAGTATGATGCGCACGCTGTGGCCTTAACTTGGTCAAAATTTTAAAAATTCACGCTAATCGACTCAGCTGAGGGTCGTCTTGATGCTCTGCATCAACTCCTCAGAGATCCGTCTCCGCAGCCAAGCCTCACCCCTCGGAGCGGCGTAGAGGCCTCTGTGCCCCCCCTTGCCGGTGGTCTCCTTATATTCGAGGATCCCCGACTTCGCCATCCTGCTCAGGGAGTTTATTATCGACGCCCTGCTTATCTTTAGCTTCTCATTCACATGTTGCCAGACCTCTCGGGAGGTGAGGAATTCGTTGCCTCTGCCCCAGAGTAGATGTAGAGCCTCGATCTCGTAGTTGAAGAAGACTGTCTCTAGTCCCTGCTTGTTTGAGTCGTAAACCCAGTCAGACATACCATGTCAACGAATGTTACCCGAATATAAACTCATGTACGCGCACACGCGCGAGTGAGGCTCTAGACACAGAATATAACCTCGGAGTAAATTCTAAGTGGTAGTGCGCGAGGTGGTTGAGACGATGTGTGCTAGACAGGGAATCACCGCTGTAGATGCATTTACCAAGAGACTGTTGCCCCGATTGACAGAACGCGGCTATCAAGGACGCATCATATCCATCCACCACCTAACCGAGTTGCAGGAAGAAATCAAGGAACGTTACAGTCAAGGATCATTCGACGAAGAGTTTTACCATTTGCGCCTTACCTTCTATGATTTTAGGGCCCCCGAAACCCTGCCGGAGGCTAAATCAATAATCGTCGTCGCCGTCCCGCGCCCCCAAGCCCAGGTAACCTTTACATTTGAGGGTAAAAAAATGGATTTAATCCTTCCACCAACATATGCGGCATACCAGCGAACAACTGATAGCGTCGCAGAGTTCTTGACAGGAATCTTGAAGGAGGAAGGATGTGGCACAGCTCCTACTGCCTTGCCCCTGAAGCTGTTAGCCGTTCGAAGCGGACTCTCTGAATATGGGAGGAACAACATTACCTATGTCCCTGGTATGGGTAGCTTCTATCAGATTGTGGCTGTCTATTCCGAGCTGCCCTGCAGAGAAGACACTTGGCGAGAAGCGAGGGTTATGGAGCAATGTGGAAGTTGTCAATCTTGCCTACGATCTTGTCCAACTGGCGCAATCTCCTCCGACCGATTTCTTCTACATGCCGAAAGATGCATTTCATTTCGAAATGAGATGAAGGGGGATGTTCCATTTCCACCCTGGATCGATCCATCGTGGCACAATTGTCTGTACGGCTGTATGTATTGTCAGAGAGTCTGCCCCGAAGACAGACGTTTCTTGAACTGGATTGGGGAGAGGGAAGAATTCTCTCAGGAGGAGACTAAGACTCTTCTAGGAGGACATCTCCTGAGCCACCTTAACAACGTTACTTTGGAAAAGCTGAGGAACCTTGAATTGGCTGATCCCGATTCCTTAGACAATCTCCCCCGTAACCTGGGCGTCTTTTTCCGCGCGTGCTCCTAATAAGTCACATATGAAATTGCTCGGATCGCGTGCGCTACTCAGAAAAACGAGAAGACCCGTTTTAGGCACACCCTTCTCACAGAAGTAGAAGTAAAGCTCCTCACACCACCATATAATACGCTTTTCCGTCGACGCACGTGCGACGAAATTGCTAAAAACGCTGAATCTATCAGCGATTTGAGGAGAGCGGGAGACCAGTGGGGTCTGCTCGGTCTTGAGAGTGGTGACCGCGCACGCTAAGCAGACAATTGCACGCGTACAAAGTAATCAATTAGAGGTTGAGAAGCCTACGAGCCTTCTCGACGTCATCGACCCCTAGGACGAACCTAGTGTCTGTTATCGTGTATAGGAAGTCGACGTTCACCTCCGAGTCAGAAAGCATCCGGCAGATACGCCCTATCTCCCCCGGCCTATCAATAACCTTAGGGATAACGACTTCTCGCTCCTCCTCTACCCTGATTCCTACATTTTTAAGGGCGACACGAGCTTTGTATGCGTCGTCAACTAGAATGTGGAATATATGCGTGACAAGCTCCCGATCCTCCCGAGCACTCACCTCTCGGGCGAAGCCGCATATACCATCTATGTTGACACCCGCTTTCCCAAGGGCCTCACCGATAGCCGCGAGCGCCCCCGGTCTATCCTCCAACTTAATCTTCAGGTCCTTCGCCAAAGTAACATCCCGAAACTAGTGTGCATCTCTAACCATATATCACCTATCTAAGATGCATGCGCGGTAGTTTTAGTATAAAATTAAAGTGCATAGGTGAAATCACCGCGTTGACCTCGCTTGCGCGTGATCAACTGAGGAGCGTAGGTCTCTTGACCACGCGCTAATACAAAATAAATTGATAATTGCCGTGCATGCTTGATGTGGGCTAATAAGCGAATAAGCCTCTAAGGGATGGGCATGATTCTGGAACATTTTCAGAGAAGCTGTGCAGGTTAATGCGCGCGCTATGAGTAGGACCCATCGATATCTTGGTGAGTTTGTGGTCGCCGTGTTCACGCTCATTGATGTGTAGAGATAAGGTTAAATCATTCCACATGAGCGCGCGCGATGATCGACCTGATTGTCATTCAGACCGCGTGCGCATGGAGACCTGTAAATTCTTAACCGATCGTATGACCTCGGAACAAACGATGAGCGCACGATTACTTGTTGGATGCCTTAACTCATGCGCAAATCAGTATGAGCATCGACTACAGCCTACACAACTCTTGCTGCCCGATCCGGCAACTAGACGGTTTTCCCGATAGAGCTTCGTCCAGCAGTCTTTGCATGTCTCGATCCAGCCTAATTCTTTATGATTGGCTCCGTATAGGCTCAGGTCTTCGCCGCTTTTTCCGCAGAGTTGACATTTACTCAATTCTTCCAAAGTTTTCATTTATCATACTTCCTTTATCGACGCGTGCGCACATTCGATTATTCATCATTGTATTAAAAGATATTTTATTCTCCTGCAAGTGAGGCGGTGAAACCATGCGTTTCATTAAAAACTTCGCGCGCGAGACTATTGCATAAGCGCGTGCACTCTTAACGCGGCTTGAAGACGATATGGTTAATGAGAAGATTGAGGAAGCGATACACTTCTACTCAAACCTGACTCCTAGATGGATATGGTCAATATGTTCCTCAACGCGGCATAGAAGCCTCGGCGACAGCCTAAAGAAATATGGGTTCAAGAAGGTCGAGGAGAAGCACCCGCTGATGGCTTTAAACCTCAAGGAGATAAACGAGGGCTTCCCTACGTTGGAGGGTTTGGAGATCAGTAAAGTAATGGATGAAGCAACACTCTCTGTATGGTCGCGCGCGCATACAATCGCCGCAGAAGATGAGGCGCATTAAGATGAAGGGGGATGATGCCGATCTTCATCATCTGGGTGGTTTCTCTGATAAAAGTAACTCTAATACACATTATAGGAATGTTCTAATTCGCGTGTGCGCACTAGATTTTTTTACGTAGAATAAGGCCGATGACCACGACGACAACCCCTAAAACGCTGAACAACACGAAAGGCCCCTGTGGGAGCCAATTATCAAATAGTTGACCACCGATGAAGGTGGCTACCATGATGCCAATTGTTCCACATAGGCTAAAGATGCCTATTACGGACCCTCGGATCTCAGAGGTAGCATGTTGGGCGATGAGGACGCCACTAGCGATGACGCCGCTGATTTCACCTACTCCTATCAACGCGGCGACCAGGTAGATCATCGGATCGTTTGGATCCTTAACGATTAAGGTGGCGCCATAGCCAATCGATGCGAGTATGACAGCGAGGATGGTGGCGTTTGCTCTTTTCATAAGATCCACTAAGAACCCAAAAATTGGGGCCGTGATCAAGGCGGCTGTTTGAGCGATTCCGATGATCATTCCCGCACGTGAAAGCGCTTCGGCTGTGGAAAACCCGGCTTGGGTTGTGCCATGTGTGACGATCCAAAGGGTGAAAAAAGTGCCGACGATCGCCATGTCGCCTCGAGAGAT
>CAZIKD010000181.1:0-4842 GCA_964539725.1 uncultured Candidatus Bathyarchaeia archaeon
GGGATCAAAGCTCACATAGAGTTGAACGATTCTTGGTGCTTCTACACGGAGAGTAAAGAGCTGAGCAAGATGTTGGGGGGCCCTGGTTGGACTGATCAGGGACTCAAGGATCGGTGTGTTAACTATGAGTCCATTCTGTTCCTCGGCTGTCCCGATGGGGTTAATGGCGTGAAGGTTAGGGTCGGAGATAAAGCCAAGGTGATACCGGGCATGAGTAACATTGGGACCTATCAATGCTTCTGGAGATTCGATGAGGGGAATGGTGTCGTATTGATAGATAGAGAAAAGTCAGCTTTTATCAGGGCAAGGTCATAACCGAATTAGTATATCCGCTCGTATTGGTCATACAATTACTATTAATTAGTCATAGTGGGCTGAGGATATGTACTTCATCCTCTTTCACGTCATACGTACGTTAGATGAGGCTTATGCCATAGATATTTTGGGTTAAGGTTTTTCGTATGGCGCATGCCGATATATGCACACAAAGATCGGTAGACTTCATGAGGTTTGATGCCCCGGCTTAACTAGGGCTTTCCCAGAGATTTCTTCGATGTCTAACCTCAAAATCGTAGTTCGCTCAACCAACTTCTCTTTGAATTCATGCGACGATTTATGCGTATAGTGCGTCATAATCGTCTGCAGTGCCTCGATTTTCTCAGCAAAATCTGATACGAAGGCAATCCTCCCCATCCCAAGGACGCTCCTATACCTTATGCTGCAGCCACAGGATACATCATGTAAGAAAAACTCGTGTCCTATATCCGCCTGAAAACATACCAAGTTGTTATCTTTCAAAATATCGATCTTCTTACCCTTACCAGCGCAATGAAAGTAGAGACTGGTTCCTCCATTTTTAATTCCGAAATTCATTGTAACCACATAAGGTACATTGTTCGAGGACATTGCCAACCGGCATACGTCTGCCTCCTGGAGGATAGCCATTATTTCCGACTTGTCTTTAATTTCCCTATCCTTTCTTCGCATTAGAAATTCCACATACGACCTGATTTGACTCTATCTATTAAAATACGCGTATGAGATTCAAGATAACGATTTAGAATCAGATTGGACGAGGATAGAATTATTACATGTAAGATGAGGCTTATACCAAAGTAACTTTGGGATAAGATATTCTTATACAGGTGGAGGCGAGGACGCTCTGGCCTATCCGCCATCGTTCTCTTCGGTGACCCATCCATCGCGAGCGCCTCGCAGGACCTAAATACGGTAAGCGCTAGAATCTAGGCTATGCCCACAAGCGCGTCCAGGGAGATTGACAAGCAGATCGCCGACCTGCCCGACTGGCGCGGGAAGACCTTCACGAGGCTCTGTAAGGTCATCCACGAGGCGGACCCCGAGATAGTCGAGGAAGTGAAATGGATGGGTAGCCCGGTGTGGTCACACGACGGGCTGATTTTGGTTGGGAACGCGTTCAAGAGCAAGGTGAACCTGACCTTCGCCGAAGGCGTCAGCATTCCCGACCCGGAGAAGCTCTTCAACACCGGCCTCGAGGGAAACAAGAGGCGAGGAATTGACTTCAAGGAGGGCGACGAGATCAACGAACCCGCACTGAAGGGGCTCGTTCGCGCCGCGGTCGCCCACAACAAGTCCAAGGGGAGGAAGTGACCGAGTCTCCCGACGAAGCGCGCGCGCGACGAGGTCTACGAGTGCATGCGCGGCACTTAGTGAGCGGGGAGGAGCTCGCGAGGAATTCTGATACTGGTACTTTCCGCTTATCCACTTAATCGCCTCTAGTTCTCCATCTATTAATTAATTGGTATATGAAAATAAGTCTTATCTCAAAACAAATTTCGATTAAAATGAGGCTTATGCCAAAGTATATTTGGGTTAAGTTTTTTAGTATTGGACGGAACTCGATAAGGATATTAAGCGCGCGCATAGGGGGTCAAGCTTTGAATCCAATTCCGATTGCTACAAGGGCTGTCAGCTTCCTATTAGACCGTCCCGGTCCCTACTTTCTCGGCATGGATGTGACGATGAGATGTAACTGCCGCTGCGACTTCTGCAACGTGTGGAGGAATCTAAGTCAAAATGAGGTCGAGAAAGAGAGCGCCTCGGAGGTCCTGATGGAGAGAAGACTAGAGGAGGCTTGGGAGATGGGATGCAGAGCTGTATGTTTCTCCGGCGGCGAACCTCTACTCTACGAGAACCTTGGACGCCTCGTTTCAAAAGCGAGCGATCTCGGATACTATATTATGGTGATATCGAACGGCATAGCACTGACTAAGTTAGAATCTTGGATGAGAAGAATAGACTCCCTAGCCCTAAGCTTCACCGTGGGTCGCGAGACTTATGAGAGAACTCGGGGGCTTCCCGTATACACCTTAGTAAAGGAGAACATCGAGAAGTCCGTCGAATATGGGCTTAAAGTAGTATTATTTGACACGATCAGCGTCGAGACCCTTCCACATATCGACGAGACAGCCGAGTTTGCCAGAGAGTTAGGTGTAAAGCTGCATATATTCAGTATCACAGAGCAGCCCCGGATGGGCTTCAAGGCGGTCAACTGGACTAGCCAGCGGCCAGGCAATGTGTACAGCGAAATGGAGAGGGCGAAGAGGGAGTGGGGGAGGGCAATAATGTTCTGGAGGGGTGGCGAAGCAAGGTTGGCGGGGATTGTCCCGAATCCTGAATTTAGATGCAGGATAGCGGAAACTACTGTGATAGTGAAGCCTGACGCATCAGTTGTACTCCCTTGCTCAGCCTTCCCGGAGTTCAAGAGTAGTTCGGAAGAGTCCCTGATCGATTTCTGGAAGGGGCCCCACGGTGTCTTCGCCAGACTGAATTGTGGCAAAATGAGGTTCTGCGCGGGGTGCGCCCATCAATTCTGTACTTACCACGCGAGCTTGATGGGGCAGCTGTATCCGACATTTCAATGGTTGGTTGATAGTATATAATTGATTAAGATATGTGTGCACGCATTTCACCCACAGCAAGATATATCCTAATCACGCGCGCATACTGTATCAGATAGATGAGGCTAATGCCTAAGAAACTTTGAGATAAGATATTCTTAAGGAGAAGATAGAAGTGAGGGTAAGATTATTGTACGTATGATAAGGCGTAATCCAAAATAACTTTGGGAGTTAACACGCAGTTTTTTCTGTGTAAGTGTATACTATTCTTCAATCGAGTATATTACCTACTCTTCGAATTCGATGTTCATGGACTCCGACTCTCCGCTACGTCGTTTCGAGCGTAGTATGACGATTGACTACGAAAAATGGCACGATGGAATCGGATATGACATTAAAGCCCTTGAAGAAGCATCTACTGAAGAACGTGGAGAAATAGAGGCAATTCTAATCAAACGAAAGCCTTTGGATTGGAGGGATGTCGAAGCATTATCGATTCTCAATACTCCGAAGGCACGGTGTATGCTGAGGGAGGCGGTTTCAGATTCTAATTTGGAGTTGCAGCTGGCTGTGACCCAGTATGCTCCACATTTGATATCTTCAAGCGACCGTACCCGAGTGATTGTCGATGCGCTTAGGAGAGCTGATATTTTTTGGGGATTGTCTCAGGCTCTCGACCAAGTCAGTGAGTTTCATCCGCCTGATGTAGTTTTAGAACTCTTCAAGGGTGTATTAGCTCGAAAAGGGGATGTTGCCGTTCTTTTTGCAGCTATGCTGTCATATCTCTATGAGAAATCCGATGATCCTTTCGATATGAAGCAGCGTCCCTTCTTCTTACGATTTAATACTGATGTGTCGGCTGAGCGCTGTGAAGCTTTCCTTGAGCTATGTGAAAAGATTGGTGTAAATCCTGATGATTACCTTTAGCCGCGTATCCGTCCACTAAATACCTTGGTGTAATATGAGGCTTAACCCAAAGTAACTTTGGGATAAGATGTTCTTAATCAGGTGAGACTCAAGATGAGAATATGGACACGTGAGCATAATGATGTCCCTATTTAGATAACAGAAGCTGGGTTCGCATTAATACAGCTCATTACAATCCTGGTTGCGGTCTTAGGCCCATCTTCACTTTGAATAAGCAACCCAAATCTCCTAGCATTCAACTGAACATCCTCCCGGGAAGCATAATCAATCGCGTCCGCCAGTCTCCGCGAAGATAGCCTGCTACTAGGAATCGGCTCAGGTCCTACACCAAGCTCAGACACACGCTTACCCCAAGCAAACTGATCATTCCCAGAAGGAACAACAATGTTGGGAACACCCGCACCTAGCCCAGTATGAGTAGTGCCAGCCCCACCATGATGAATCACAGCAGCAACCCGGGGAAAAAGCCACGCATGTGGAGCACTCTCAACGATCAATATATCAGGGTTCAATGAGACACTCTTCGATAATCCACCCCAACCTGTCTGCAGAATCCCTCTTCGACCACAAAGCCTCAAAGCTTCAACGACCAGCTTCGTCGTTTCTACAGCCTGAGTTGGATCACCAATACTACCAAACCCAACATAAACAGGAGCCTCCCCCTGGCCTAGAAAGCTGACAAGCTCATCCGAAGTCGAGTCTCCAGCGTCGCCTAGGAACCAGTACCCGGTGTTATTCACATGTTCAGGCCAGTCACCTGGCTTCGGGAATATGTGGTTGCTGCATGAAATAATCGTTGGCTGCTGAGCCGAGGTCTGCCTGGGGAAAGGGCAGCCATAATCGGGAGGAGCTTCTTTGAACTTGTCCTCCCAGAACTGCTTGACCGCTGATCCAGATGCAAACCACATCACCTGCTCCAGCACTTTGTGCGTAAGAAGGTTAACGGTCCCTCCTAGGCGAGGTGAGTTGTAGAAGATTAGTGAGGGTCTTTCCCGAGTCGGGGCCATTGGGAAAGGGGTTGCCAGTATGCTTGGGA
>CAZIKD010000182.1:0-3230 GCA_964539725.1 uncultured Candidatus Bathyarchaeia archaeon
AAGTTCCTGATCTTCCATCCGAGGGGTATCCACTCCCCCTTCGTCTCGAGGGTTGGCTTAAGACCAATGCTCTCAGTATCGACGAAAGCGTACCAGAGGCCCCCATATGCGATGTCCGCTTCGACTTCCCCCACCTTGGGGACGTCGAACTTCATAGTCTTCCAGTAGAAACTTGGGACGCCCTGCATAGTGATGCTCTTCGCGACGCCGTCCTTCACCTCGACCTTCGTCTTGACGAGTCCACTGACAGTGTCGAATGTGATCTCGGTGTAGGGCTCCTTGACGTCAACCATCCCAGTGTTCACTAGGGCGGCACTGCAACTGTATGTCGAGTCGCCGCAAGCGCTGAAGTATCCGTCGGTCCAGAGGTATATGACGCCCACATCGGCCTCGGGAACTGTGGATTCCGTTAAGATTGAACCTAGCATACCTTCGAAGCCCCTTGGCTCCTTCATCAAGGTCCCTAAAAGAGAGTGATAATTTTCCTGGAAATACTTCTGCTTTTCCGCCATCGTCTTACCACGGAGCTTTGGCAGCCCACCGACGACGATCCTTGTCGATTCGCCGCTGCAGTGGGTGTCGATACATGAAAGGTACCTACTGAACTTCAAACCGGTTACACCCGATAATATTCATCCCGACATGTTTATACCGGTTACGTCGAAGCTCATCTCCAGGAGCTGCTTGTTGGCTCTATAACGCCATTTCACAATTTTCAAGCCACCCAACTCACCCGTCTTATCGCAGTGCTGCCTCCCGCAAGTATTGACGTTCCAGCCGGAGAGGTAGAATACCTTGACGACCTTGAGCTCCGCGGGGAGGGAGAAGAGGTCATAAATGTCGTCGCCCCAGCGAGCCTCGGCATCAGATCGGCTCATCTCATATACTATGGTTGGTGTGTTCTCTATTATCTTCTGGTTCGCAGCCACCTCGATCCTACTCATCTCCTCATCGGTGGGCTTCCTGTCGAACTGAACGGTTAGCCCACCGTGGGTGCCTTGGCTATATGCGCTCGCAGACCACTTGGCGCCCCTCCCGAGGACGTGGACGACCGCCCCCTTGAGCACGTGGATGGCGGTGTGACCCCTTACGTCGTCCGATGCAACCATTTCAAACCTAAAACCAGCCCTTAACGGATATAAACGAGAGGGGTAGCCAGCGTTGACTAAGTAGAGGTCACAATATATTTGTGCGTTGGGTCCTCTACTAAGGTTGGTGGGTGACTAAAAACAAGCAGTACATCGGGCGCCTTGCTCCGATTAAGGAGTGGCTCTCACAGAGCACGGAGAAAAATATGGTTAAGGGCGCGCGCTGAGGCGAGCGGGTTGAGCGATCAAATTTTTCAATAAAATTGAGGTGCCCAGGTGTTCTCACCTAGGGGACGAAGGATTCCCAGGAGCCTAAGCCCCCGGAGCCTTACGCAGCCCGTCCCTCTGGGTTCGGCGTCTCGCAGGGGTCTTGAACGCTGCTCCGACCCTTGAGGCGCTCCCACCTGGGCAATCCTGTTGGGGTTCTCAGTGAATATACCATCTGCGTTGCAAGCCTAACGCAACTTTGGACGATGATCAACTGAGCCGAAGTTGATTATTGTCTCCTCTAGATTAACAATGTCGCATGTTGTTGACTCTAAGGTAATTTATTTGCTACTAGGAAACGTGGCTATGTGGATCCCTGAGAGATTAACAGGTTTAGTGTGGATTAACTTCAGCCGATGAAGGATTCAAGGTGGGGTCCATGAGATGTACTTCGACGTCGTGAACCTCTGCTTTTGAGCCACTCCAAAACCGCTCCGAATTATCTCGGGCAGAATCTGCTTAGCGAACCTCTCCGTGGGGTTCCCGGGGACTATTCCCTCGCAGTCAGAGTCGAGGTAGATGTAGTAGACGTTGTCACCAAGCCTATACTCACTGTTATCGCCGCGTGGGTAAACGGGCTTGTGCTGGATGCGAAAGGGAAAGAGGCGACAGGCAGTCGGCTTCATACCCTGGATCGTGCATATCCACCGGTCCATAAGTGGGCGCTGGAGGATACAGCGACGGTCAGGTCCGTTACGGAGGTAGACCTTGCCTGTCCCGTACTGGAAGACTCCCTGCCCGCAGATGCTTCCAACCTTAACGAACTCGTCCATCTTCAGGGGGACCCTGTAGCCGACGCAGCAGTTTCCGCACGCTCTGCACCCCCAGTTAGCCACCTCGCGCCAGGGTATGAGCGTCTTGTCCCCCAATGCAATCTTTAGCCCATGTGATCTGGGAGCCTATATACTTTACCGAGGTGAGGCGCATATTTGTTAATGAGAAGGGGGAATAGATCCATCGAAGGTTTTTACTGGGATAGAATCCTTATAACCTCATGCAGCCGCAGCCTGCGCAGGGTAGATTTAGGTTCATCGACTTCACGCGCGGAATAATAATGGCGCTAATGGCGTGGGACCACGTCGCAGGTTTCTGGTGGCCCCAGCACTATGGAGGCGAGGGACTCTGCGGAGTCTTCCCATACCTAGGCGCCGAGCTCGTCCCATTCATATCACGTTTCATCACGCACTTCTGCGCCCCCACATTCTTCTTCCTCTCCGGGACCTCTATAGCTATCTCCATCGCGAGGAGGCTGCAGAGGGGTGCCAAGCAGAGAGAGATCTCTCTTCACCTCGTGAAGAGGGCGGGGGTCCTCGTACTCCTCATGGTTTTCATCGAGGGGAATGCCTTCGATATCAGCCCTCTCTACTTTGGCGTACTCGGCTGCTTCGCCGCCTGCTTCCTAATATTCAGCGTCTTCCGGAGGCTCCCTTGGCTGTTAATACTAGCAGTCTCTACAACTATTGTTGTTTTTCATCAGCTCCTCGACCTGAGCTTCATCCCCAAGGAGAATATAGGGCTCCTGTTGAGGCTCTATCTGCACGAACCAAGCTTCGACTACTATCCATTCCATGTCCTCTATCCAATCATCCCGTGGATAGGAGTCATGGGGCTCGGCTGGTGCTTCGGAATCTATCTCAACAGCCTCGGTCATGGACGGGTCAAAAGACTAGCTACACCGATTGCGATCGTAGGCGTTGCCTCAATCCTCACCTTCGTCGTTATCAGGTGGCTCAACAGCTTTGGTAATCTCGTTCTGAGGCGTGGAGACACCGTCCAGGATTGGCTGGCTGTATCCAAGTATCCACCCGACTTAGCCTTCCTCACCATCACCCTCGGCGGCATGTGTCTGCTGATGGCGCTCGGTCTACTCATAGA
>CAZIKD010000182.1:3330-4826 GCA_964539725.1 uncultured Candidatus Bathyarchaeia archaeon
TCTTCTAGGTCATAGAGGAGGGGGTAGATGTTGTTGTGCTGCTTGATCAGTTTAATGGTGAAACTGGCGAACCAACCTATCATTATGATGGCAGCGGCATAGACAATTATTGTGTAGAAGAGCACCGTATCCACTGTTTTCACCATGAAGGGCTATATCTTGGGGTTTATTGAAGCTTCCCTTTGCCGGGGAGGGCGAGGGACATTACCCAGGCGTCCTCACCGTCCAAGTAGTAGCCGTAGTTTCTCTTTGTCTTCGTGAAGCCGAGCCTCTCGTAGAGCTTCACTGCAGAGTCGTTCCCGACGCGCACCTCTAGGTAGCACTCCGTCGCCTCGTAGGCGGCGGTACCCTTCTTCATGGCCTCGAACATCAGCGCCTTGGCGATTCCCCTGCGTCTGAATTGCTCGCGAACGGCTATTGAGACAACGTGCAGGAGGCGAGCAGGGCTTAGGCTTCGGAGCTTGCTGAAGCCCCTCTCGACGCGGCACATTAAATATCCTTGAATGTCGCCCTCCGCCTCCGCAACGATGAAGGTCTCCGGGAACCTACCGTAGAGCTCCCTGTAAAAGCTGCTACTGTAGTTCTCAGGGAGGCACTCGAAGTTGATGGCCATCACTCTGTTCAGGTCCTCTACCCTGAACACCCTGAGGTTATACCCTTGGCTCATCCCCGATTCTCCTTTCACACGGAGAACCACACAGATTTAAATGCGTCGGATTAATCTACAAGCCTTTTTTAGGGCTCACTAGCTTGAGATGTTCGAAGAACTTGTCAACGGGTTTCCTCGTAAACGCGGAGGTCGACGGGCTCATCGAGTCCCTCTTCGTCGTCGAGGAGCGCTTCCTGGACAAGGAGACCCCGAATTTCATCGTCTCACAGAAGAACCGGGGAGACAAACAGATTGTACTGAAGTCTGCCTTCAGGGACCTCGCCGATAGGCTCAGGCTAATGGGATACCTCGCTGAGTTCAGGTGGATAGTGGGGAGGTATTATGTGACTCTGACCCCGAGGCCGCCTGAGAAGAGGAGGAGCAACGCCCGGAACCGCCTGCTCTTCGCTGCTACGGTCGTCACAGTCTTCTTAGACGGGTACCTGCGTAGCAACAACCCGGTGCTCACACAGTCCCTGATGAGGGAAACTCCCGTCTTCTTAAATGCGATGATCTTCACCCTCGGCATCGTGGTGGTTTTCGGAGTCCACGAGATGGGCCACAAGCTGACCTCGGAGAGGCGGGGGATAAGGGCATCCTGGCCCTTCTTCATCCCTGCACCACCGGGAATGGGGGGCACCTTTGGCGCCGTCATCAGTCAGGACGAGCCTCCCACGAACAGGGATGACCTTTTCGACCTCGGGATCGCCGGGCCATTCTTCGGGTTCCTCGCCTCGATAGCCATCGGTATAGTAGGACTCTGGCTCTCCTTTACGGTCCAAATCGACCAAATAGCCAGCTGGGCCATCGCCTACCCGGAGATAAGATTCCAGCAGATACCCATGCC
>CAZIKD010000183.1:0-4818 GCA_964539725.1 uncultured Candidatus Bathyarchaeia archaeon
GGATACCCGGCATAGACGCCATGGACGAGGCGATAGGCCGAGCCGTCGAGATGGGTCGCCCCGTAGTAGCCAGCCATGGAATCGCTAACCTAAGGGACTCAACGACCGCACCCCAGACCATCGCCGGCCTCAGCGTCCTAAGCTACGTGGCCAAGAAGTGTGCCGAAGTCGGCACACGTCTCATCGTTCCGGTACGCATGCCGGAGGTTTGGCCAATAGCGGCGGACGTCGTCGAGACCGCGTACAAGATGGCGGGGAAGAGCGAGGAGTTCAAACAGAGCGACATCATGTACCTCAGCAGTGAACAATTCGGGTACTCAAGCAACTACATGGGTCTACTCATGAGGGAGAAGCCGGGCGCCAACATAATGGTCGGCGCTTACTGGGCCGAGTCGATGCAGTTAGCCGAGACCGGCAGCCGCGTCGGCGCCATGCAGATATCTGGCACGGCTCAGACAAGCCAGATACCCTTCTTCCTCGTCTCCACGGACTACTGCCTCATCGGCGAGGAGATCTACGCAGCTGGAGCCTACCTGACAAAGGAGGCCCCGCTCATCGCGAGCCTCGCTGGACAGGACTTTGGCAGGATCCTAGCCGTGATACTAGGCCTAATAGGAGCACTGCTTACAACGGCGCTGACGGCTGCGGGCAACCCGCTACTGACGGCAATGTCGTGGTGATAATATGAGCAACATACTTAGAAGAATCGAGATACCCATAATTCTGACAATAGTAGCGACCGTTCTCCAAGTCACACCATACTACATCGAATACAAACCATTGGATGATGCAGCGAACTGGATTAACCTCTGGGTCCTCCTCATCGTCGCGTGGGCCACATTCATCGGGCCACTAAGCCTGATACAGGTCCACGGTAAAACGGTACAGAGGAGGAGCTCTGGCTGGTACTACAGCGTCATTGTCCTAGTAGCGACCGTGGTGATGGCTATCTCGGGCCTACCCTTACAGGAGTGGGGCCTCGGGACCAAGAACCCAGTCTACAGCTGGCTCTTCACCTACGGCCAAACCGCTCTCTCGGGCACGATGTACGCAATCATCGCCTTCTTCATCACCTCAGCTGCTTACAGAGCATTCAGGGCCAAGAACATCGAATCGACGCTTGTACTAGTCGCAGGACTCTTCATGGTCATGAGCAACGCCCCATTCTTCACGGCGGCTTGGCCCGGATTCAAGACCATCGGTGACTGGATATTCGCAGTACCTAACATGGCGACGAATAGGGCCGTAACGATAGGGGCTGCCCTTGGAGCCATCGCCCTAGCGGTTAGGACGCTGATGGGCATCGAACGCGGCTACCTAAGAGGAGGCGGAGACTAATGGGACTCATCGACAAGCTTCAGGACATCGACCGGAGATGGGTCTACCTACTAACCTGGATCTTCGTCCTGTTCCCACTGATCTTCCCCCTTGGCCTACCAGTACCGATCCAATCGGAGTCCACAAAATGGTATAATTCCATAAAGAATATCCCCGATGGTAGTGTAGTGGTTTTCTCACCGATGTATGGGACATCCGGTATGCCGGAGCTATTCCCGATGACCCTCGCGACGATGCACCATCTATGGAGCAAGAACGTGAAGATCATCGTCGTAACCTTCTGGGCTGAAGGGGCGTTGGTATTCGATATCCTCCTCAGACAGATGGATCCATCAGCAGCTCCCTACAACAAGGTCTATGGAAAGGACTGGATCAACGTGGGTTACATCCCTGGTAGCGAGCCAGCCATGAGGGCTTTTGGAGAAGACATGGCCAAGACTGCGCCCAAGGACTACATCAACGGCAAGGACACGAAATCTTACCCGATCATGGCGAATATTAACAGTGCTAAAGATGTTACCCTGATTGTTACCATTGAGACGGGTACCCCCGGTTACACAGAGTGGCTGAGACAGTGGCAAGAGCCCTATAAAATACCTATGGTCGTGGGGTGCATCGGCGTATCCGCGCCTGGTGTTGCACCTTACCTCCAGTCCGGTCAAGTCAGTGCGATGCTACCCGGTCTAACATCGAGCGCCGAATATGAATTGCTCATAAACAGGAAGGGACTCGCCATCGCAGGCGTCGACGCCGTATCTATGAGCCACATCCTCGTCGTTTTACTAGTAATACTGGGCAACGTGGGCTACTTCGCAACAAGGAGGAAGAGCTAAGATGGATATGCTGACACTACTCGGAACATGGGCCGCGGTCTTCTTCACCCTCGGACTATTCAGCATCCTATACAGGGAGAACCCATGGTATAGGATAGCTGAGTCGGTATACCTTGGGCTAGCAGTTGGCTACCAGGTCGCCCTCGACATGAAGTATGTCCGCGACCAGTGGGGGGGACAGTGGAGCAGCTCACTCCCCATGATGGTTGGCTTCGCCATCGCTATATTGATTAGCACCCTATGGTACTTCCGCTTCACGAAACAGTACTTCTACCTCTACCGCTGGCCACTCGCAATAATCGTCGGTACGGGCATTGGAGCGGCGTTGAGGACGGTGATATTCGCCCAATTCACGACGCAGATCATCGCACAGGCGAAGCTCAACCTCTGGGTCCCAACGAACTGGCTGACAACCGTCAACAACATACTGATCTTCATCATGGTACCGGCCGTGGTCATGTACTTCTGGTTCACCGGAAGCTACCGCGACTCGGCGCCTATGAAGATCGTAGACAAGATCGCGCGGTACACGATGATGGCCGGCTTCGGATCGGCCTTCGGCTACACGATCCTTACGAGGTACAGCATGTTCATCGGACGTGCACAATTCCTGCTCGGCGTCACACCGAACCCGATTGAGGCACAGACAGCCTTCATCGTCATCGCGGTGATAATGCTCGCCACGATGATCGGCTACGACCTTATGCAGAAGAAAAAGCCGGTTACTACATAAAACCACCCACTCACCTTTTTCTTTCCCAATTTTTTTTGATTGATTACTAGAGAATAGGGTTTTTTGGATACGCGCGCGAGCGTTGTTCCAGTCTGTGCCTTACATCTCAGGAGCCTTTGGAGTATGCGTTGATGCCATCTACTACGTTTATAACGTGAGCGCGCACACCAAGAACTACAACAGCAAGAACTTTAGGAACGACTAAAAAACAATCGCCTACGAGATCCAATAGGAGAGTCTGAGCGTGTGCGACTAGGGTAGATAATCTACCGCTTCGAAGGAGCTTCTCTAATACCTTCAACGCATAATCGGATGGACCGAACATCTTGAATGATATTCCCATTTACAATCACCCAAAATTAATGCGCGTTTGAAAATTTGAGCGTCTTTCCATTAAAACTCTTATAGCATTAAACAATAGTTTCAATGATGCCATGATCGCGATCAAAGGTGGTAAGGTTCTAACCATCACGAAGGGCGTCATCGACGGTGGTGTCGTCCTCATCGAAAATGGGAAGATAAAGGCAGTGGGCGCGGATGTGAAGATCCCAGCCGAGGCTAAGGTCATCAACGCCGGGAGAAAGGTCATCATGCCGGGGCTAGTTGAGGCCCATTGCCACATCGGCATACTCGAGGAGACTGTGGGCTGGTATGGAAGCGACGGCAACGAGGCGACAGAGCCAATAACTCCCCAAATGAGAGCCATTGACGGCATAAAGGCGAACGCTGACGAGAAGGGCCTCGAGGCGGCGTTGGCGACTGGCATCACGACGGCGCAGATCCTGCCGGGGAGCGCCAACGTCATAGGCGGAACCGGGGTGATCGTCAAGACCGCCCCCAAGGTCGTCGTCGACGAGATGATAGTCAAGAACCCCTCGGGGATGAAGATAGCATTCGGTGAGAACCCACGCCGCGTCTACGGTGTCGAGCTTAAGAAGATGCCGAGCACTCGCATGGGCGTCGCCGCTCTCCTCAGGGAGTGGCTGAATAAGGCGCTCCTCTACGCTGAGAAGAAGGAGTCGGCGACTGCACAGAAGGATCCCATCAAGATGCCGGAGAGAGACCCGAGGCTGGAGGCACTTCTGCCCGTGGTGAGGAAGCAGATCCCGCTCAGGGCTCACGCACATAGGGCTGACGACGTCGCGACAGCGGTCAGAATCTGTGAGGAGTTCGGCCTCGAGATGAGCTGGGAGCACGCAACCGAAGGGCACAGGATCGCCAAGTGGCTAGCCGAGAAGAAGATCCCAGCGGTCTGGGGGCCGAGCCTCACCGCCCGCGGCAAGTGGGAGATGAGGGAGCTCAGTTTCGAGACACCTAAGGCACTCTACGACGCGGGGGTCCACTTCGCCATCCAGACCGACGCCGTCGGTAGCACAATCGCGTTCCTCCCTATCTGCGCCGGCCTAGCCTGCCGCGACGGCCTGCCCTACGAGGAAGCACTCAAAGCGATAACCATCAACGCAGCAGAGATCATAGGTGTTGGCGACCGCGTCGGCAGCATCGAGAAGGGAAAGGACGCAGATATCCGCATCCTCAGCGGAGACCCACTTAAACTCAAGACAAAGGTTGAAAAGGTCATCATCAACGGCGAACTCGCTTGGAGTCGTTAACGCTTCTTTTTATTAACACGGTTTGTTTTAACCCAGACTCCAGTGGCTTAAGATTGTTTTTAAAGTGGGCCAGGCGCTCCAGCTGGCCATCGAACTCTCCAAGGAAGCTTGGCAACGCGAGTACTGAGACGGATGGAACGCGTCGGTAGATCTCCATGGGCGTCGCTGAAAGGGTCAAAGCCATGGGGACGATGATAGCCTTCGACCACCCACCAAGGCCAACCCTCTTCCTCAACTCCTCGATATGTCCCGTGAATACCTCTGTCTTTTCAAGGTGAGTCTCGATGATTCCCCGAGCGGTCTG
>CAZIKD010000184.1:0-4736 GCA_964539725.1 uncultured Candidatus Bathyarchaeia archaeon
GCTTGCGAATAAGTCAACGACTTTGTATGTTGGTTCTGGACACATGGTTTTTTTTCAATTTTTGAAGTGCGAAATATGGAAATGCGCACGCGAACAACAAAAAAATATAAAAATTATTTTGGCCTCTTCGGCCCCTGAGCGCGCGCGAAGTATGGGTAACAATGTTAGTTGAGTATTGTAGAATTTATCAAGAATTAGGTTGCCCATGTGAGATCACCGATGCCGATCTCGCTTGCGCGTCATCGGCTGAGGAGTGCAGGTTTCTCAACTAGCCTAAGCCAGCCAAGTTCCTTCGCAGCCCACTCCTCACGGCTCAGCGGCTTTCGGGTCTTCCACTGCTTGGACCTTTCGTCCGCTCCCACCTGAGCATACGACGATTAACGCTGGGAATATATCCGTGTTCCATTACACCCCTGCTGTCATTAGCGATTTCTTAGCTGCTTATTATACTACTTAATGCGTTGATTCAGCTAATAATGAGCCGGAGCCTCCTTATGCCGAATAATTGCGTTTGATGCGATGGCGCAGACTGTGTGAGTAGAGGGCGCGCGCGAAAATTATAGATAGATAACCTATTTTTAGAATCAAAAGTCACGCGAGCGCGTGTGTGTTTATTATTGAGGAAAATGAAGCCTAAACGATGGAGAGCAGGAGAAGGATACCCACGGGGTCGAGTAGCCTGGACACCCTCCTCGCGGGCGGAGCGTCGATGGGGGAGGTGACTCTTCTATATGGTGAGCCCGGATCCGGGAAGACCGCGGTTGCGCTCAGCGTCGCATCCCAGCTTCTGCGCCTCGACCCGGCTTCTCGCGTGGTTTTAATCGACTCAGATGGTAAATTCAATCCAGATCGCTTGACGCAGATGACGGGCTCGAAGGAGAGCCTGAAGCGCCTCGCATATATTCGACCAACAACTTTCGAGCAGCAGGCGGAGGCTCTTGACACCCTGCCGGATCAGCTTCAGCCCCGTGACCTCGCCATAGTCGACTCCGTCACAGGCCTGTATAGGGTGGAGACGGGTGAATCACAGAAGACGTTCATCGAAAATAAGGAGTTGAACAGGCAATTGGGACTGATTAAGGAGATAGCGGTCACGAAGGGGGCGGCAGTTGTAGTTACGGGGCAGGTTAGGAGCGTCCTAGATTCACCTGTGCCCGCGGTTGAGCCCGTGGCCCCGCGACTACTCCGCTACTGGAGCGACGTTGTTGTGAAGCTGGAGAATACAGGGATTCAAAGCGTCAAGCAGGCGAACGTTGAGAAGCCTGAGAGGCAGAGAGGCGCTGTGAGGTTCACAATCACACAGGTAGGCGTGAGGGAGTGATGCATGAGAGGCATTAATGACCGATTCCCGTGTGAATTCTAGAAATTGCAGCCTCTTGAATACTACTAACTGATTATCCGCTCAGGCAAGACTTAGCTCTATTCTCTCCTTCCCTCTCCCAGGTTTGCTGCCTCGCCTTACTGAGACCCTGCCGATCTCTGCGGTGTTGCGAACGTGGGTGCCACCGCAGGCCATGGCTGGGAAGGACGCGATCCTCCAGAGGAGCCTTCCCTCGGACTCTGGTTCGACTCCATGTTTGATCAGCAGTCCCTCAACTATTAGCTGATTAACCCTCTTCTCGACCCTGGTGAGCTTTTCCTTGTCGAGGGGTTCGTCGAAGAGGTAATCTGAGCGATCCTTGACATCATCGAGAAGGCCCGATGAGGCTGGTTTGCAGCCGTCTCCGAAGACCTCCCTCATAGCGTAGTAGACGAGGTGGGACGCCGAGTGGAGACGCATTATGCGGTAGCGCCTCTCCCAGTCGATTACACCGTGGACAGTCTGCCCGACATTGAGGGGAGAGGCTCTTTCAATGATGTGACGTACCTCATCTCCCTCCATCAATGTCTTCACAACCCTACAACCTGAAATCGTTCCCGTGTCCCCAACCTGCCCACCCCCATAGGGAAAGAAGATGGTCTCATCAAGAACGATGAAGCATCCATCTACTCTAGTAACCGCGGCATCAAACTCCTTCATGTATGGGTCTAGCCTAAATAGAAGGGTAGTCAAGTCAAACCGAGATTGTTTCTCGACCTTAAAAAACTCCCCTAGGGATATCGCGTGCGCCGAGGGCCAATTGATGAACCCCAAAGTCAGACAATCAAAATTACATACGCGCTCCGAACCCAGAGAGAACAATTCAAGACACAAGCACACTTAACTACCAAAGCATCTAAAAATCAACTAAAGGAATGTACCTACAATGGCTCACAGAGAAGAGATCAACCCAACTAACTGTCCCCTATGCGGCAGAACCATGGCGATAATCAACAACATCAAAGACTTCACCATCCAGGTCTGCAACACACACGGAGTCTTCGTCGTTGACACCCCCACGAGGGACACATGGATCCTAGAGGGCTTCGACAAAAATATGGTCCCAATTAGACGCAAATGGTACACAGTGGATAACCATAGGCCCCTAACCCTAGCCCAATACAGGGAGATGGTGAAGAGGGCCAACTATAAGCGACTTGAAGAAAAATGAGGAATCGACTGCCCGATGCACGCGACAAAGAACATACATGAAGCAGATGCAGCCAGTTTCCATTGATGGAGTAAAAGAAAGGATCCTTGTCCTAAAAATAATTACAGATAAATTGCATCATAGCCCTACAATTCGCCCGAACACGAGGACGCTGGAGAATATGTAGCCGAGCACCGCTCCGCTGCATAGGAACGGAAGCCCCGCCTGCGGTCCTCCTCTGGATACAAGCCTCGATAGTAACGCGAAGCCTATGAGGGTCCCGAGCATCACCGAGCCGACGACTATGATGCCCTCGAGACCCGTCGACGAGTAGATGGAGACCGCCAGGCACCCCGGCAGCACTATGTCGCCGAGGCCCATGTAGAAGGCCCTACGCTCCTCACCAGCCACTGGTACCCCCCTCCGAATCTTGGTCACTAGGTCATCACTGTAGCCGTCTGTCTTCGGGACGATCAGCATCAGGGGTAGACCCGAGTTGATCACTAATTCAGCCAGGGTGAGCATGTGCCCGGTTTTATAGACCGCGATGGCGTCGTAGACCGCCAAAGCGAGTAGGAGGACAGCGACGAGGGGGGCGCTTATGGAGATCCCTATGGTCACCATCGTGGTTGCCCCGAGCAATATCGCCGAGGCGTCGATGAGGTACCACCGCGGCCATCTTACCAGTGAAGCGATCAACGCTAGAGAACAAATCACAGACGTGGACACCGCCAGGGGGTCGTCGACGACGAAAAGGGATAGCGAGTAGAGCGCCGAGAACAGTGAGAACCAGATGACCCCCAATAAAATCCACCTGACAAACCTCCCACCCCTGAACCTCCCCAAGGCCAGGATCACCCCCGTCGACAACAACATCATCAGGAGAAAGTATGCGATGTTGAGAGGGTTACCCGAGTCCTCGAAGGCGACAATACCTGCATCACTAAACGGCCCCACAAGCAACAACGCAAGCAAGTCGACGACCACGAACAACGACCCCATCACGATGAAGGGCACGACGCTGGTGCGCACAGTCGATCCTGTCTCAGCCATACCCCTAGACTTGAATGCGTCTTTTTTAAGGTAAGGTGAATCCGTTAGGCCTCATGAGTAAATTGAATTGAAAAATGGCTATTCGTCCCACACGTACTTGCGTGTCGGCGCGCGCATGGTGATGAAGACCAAGTACCTTACCGGGCGGGAGCTCACCAACCCCAATACAGAGATCACTGGAACCCATCTACTCCCAGATCAGCCGCTTGTAGTTCAACCAGTCCCTCGGATCATCATTCCTCTTCCACGGAACATCTTCAAAGCGCACTGCTCGACTCGCTGCAGACATATAGGTCAAAGAACCATTGACGCGTGCGCGAAACTACATCTAACAGTAGTGCACGCGTGAATCACTATTTTGGATTAATACCACTGCTCCATAATCTCCATTTTATACAGTTAATTATGATGAAACGCCTCAATTGCGAAGAATCCGCATCAGGAACAGGGCTGGCGCTTCCACAGCCTCAGCTATGACCATCATAGTGATAGTTGCCTCTCTGGCCTCAGTTATAATGCTGCTCAACAACGGTATACAGGCATCAAAGGAGGCTACAATCATCATAAGCTTGGTAAAAAGCACCACCCCCGACGGACCCAAGACACCTCCAGCCAATGATACATCTGTTGGTCCCGATCAGCCACCTGATTGGAGAGTTCCCCCACTGATAGACTGGGACAACAGCACCAGCCAAGTCGCCAACGTAACACTCATCGTTGAGGCCCCTGAGGGATCTGGCTCAAACACGCCTGAAACCGGCAACCACACCTACACTCGAGGGACATCCGTCCAGGCCAAGGCTACCCCAAGCCCCAACTGGGTCTTTAGCCACTGGCTGCTTGACGACACTAATGAGCGCTCCAATCCCCTCACGATAGTGATGAATACCACGCACAAATTGAAACCGGTATTCCAAGCCATTCTCTACACCCTGACGATAAGCGTGGATGGTCTCGGGTCCACGAATCCCGCGTCGGGAACCCACAAATACATCAACGGAACCATGGTGCTTCTGAACGCCACGGCTTCCAAGGGTTGGAAATTCAACTATTGGACCCTAGACGACAAGATCTGGGCCGAGAACCCAACGAATGTGCTAATAACCAAGAATCTTAAGCTCTCAGCGACCTTCACACCATTGGTACTACCATCGTCTACTTCTCCGCCGTCGC
>CAZIKD010000185.1:0-4723 GCA_964539725.1 uncultured Candidatus Bathyarchaeia archaeon
AACTTATCTTGATAGTTAGGGTCTCGTCCTCCGTGAGTTGCCAGACATAGGAGGTTAGTCAACTTAGGACAAGATGAACACGAGCGCGCGCGACGCGCACCATGATTACGACTGCTCAAGGGCATTAGCGGAGCAGAGCTGATGCGAATGAATCGTCTAACGTTGACTGCATACAATGAGCGTAGCAGCCTCTAAGGCTCCGTTACACTCCAACGCGCACTCTCAGGGCGCCAACGCGCCCTTAGCCACCTTGGGTGTGTAGCCCTTTACGGACTCGGGGCTGAAGCGAAGGGTCCTACCCTCTTCCGCTGACTTGTAGGCATGCATCATGAGCTGGGTGACTAGGAGGCCGTCCCCCCAGTCCTCAGTGGGCATGGCTCCGCCGCGGAAGCTGTCAACCATGTGCCTGCACTCGGCTACGTAACCGTAGGCGGCGGCCTCGTCGGGGACAATCGGCATTAAGCCCTGTTCAGCTGCCTGCTTCTCCACGAAATCCTCCGACTGCTCCGATTTGACGTTTCGGCTGAGGAAGACGTTGAGCTCCTGCTGGAGGCTGTTCATGGAGATGGAGTACTCTGGGCCTAGGACCTCCATGCTTAGGCGGAGACCGGGCCCGGTGTAGCACCAGCTTACACGCGCCTCAGATAGGATGACTTCACCCCCGTCGTCGTAGGTTATGTTGATCGCGGCGTAGTCCTCGGCGGGGGTCTCTTTGTAGTCGACGTTGTGCTGCTTCCGAAGCTGAGTTAGGGCGGGCTCCCTGGTCCACTTGAGGCTCTGGGTGCTGCACTGGACGGTTGAGGGTTTTAGGCTGGTTTTTGGTTTGTCGGGGTCGGTGAGGAGAAATCTTGATGCCTCTATGCTGTGGCATCCCATGTCTAGTAGAACGCCTCCCCCGCTTCGGCGTGGGTCCCAAAACCACGCCATGTGGGGGCCCCCATGCTCCTCGGCGGCGCGTGCGAGAAAGGGTCTGCCGGCGACCCGTGCACCGTATCGCCAGACCGCGTCGCGCCCCCTGACGACGCTGGGGGAGTAGACCTGGTTCTCGAGGTAGCCATGGAGGAGACCGGTCTTCTCGATGAGTTTTAACATCTCCTCGGCCTCGTCTGCGGTTCTGCCTAGTGGTTTCTCACAGGCGACGCCGACGAGGTTGCCTCTGCCTTGTGTTGCCTCTTCGGCGACGGCCTTGGCGGTGTCGAGGCGGGCGTAGTTGGGGTTCATTATCCAAGTCACGTTGACGGATTTGTCCTTGAGTGTGGTGTGGAGGTCGGTGTAGATCTTGGGCTTGGGGAGGCCGAGGGACTCTATGTATGCGGCGAGCTTCTTCGCCCCCTTCTCGTGAGGGTTGTAGACCGCGGTGATGTCTGCGCCTCTGACGCTTGTCCAGCTCTGGGCCATGAAGCGGGCGATGAATCCCGAGCCTATGAAGGCGACGCCTAGCCTGTCCATGGTTGTTCTCTCCGCGTCTGAGTGGATAAAATCTGCCCATGGCGAGGTGGGAGAGGGGTGTGTACATAATATAATCAGCCGGGGCGGGTGGCTCTTTATCCTCGCTAATGCATGTATGGTCATGGTCAGGAGCATAGTAATCGAGTTCCCAAAAATCGGGTCATCGGTGAGGGCCAACCTCTGGGAGGAGGTGGAGCCTGAGCTCTGCGAGACGTTATGGGCTAACCTCAAAGAGCCCACTAAAATGGTCTGCAGGCATCCCGTGAGCAGTGGGCAAGAGTTTAGCGCGGAGTCTCGGCCGCCCAAGCACCCTGTGAAGTCCGGTCTGGGTGTGGGCAGGAACAGGTACCTCTACACGACCGTCCCACTCGGGGGAGTCGTCTACGCCGTCACGGGTGGGTTCGGAGGCCTCAGCCTCTACTACGGGCCCTGCACAGAGCCGCTCCAGATGCGGGGCAGCGTGGTGGCTCAGGTCATCCCAGGGGACCTAGAGAAGGCGGCTAAGGCGGGGAGGACCGTCTGGGACGCCCAAGCTTTCGAGCATAAACCGATGGTGATCGTAGTGAGGAGGGGCGAGCAATGATGGATTGGCGAAAAGTGAAAGACGAGATCGAGGAGGATCTCGACCGCATCTTCTGGGACGAACCAGTCGAGGTTGAGATGTGCCGCCTCGGAGTCTTCCCCAGCGGCGCCGAGGTCCACGGTCAGGTCCTCGGGAACCTCCTCTTCCTTGTCGGCGACACCTCGGCGATGGGTTGGAAATGCGCCCAGCCAACCGTCAACGCGGCGCTCAGGGACCCGAGCTTCACGAAGGAGCAATGCGAGGCGATCTGGAGGGCCGCGACGATGCCGATAGCAAAGCTGGTGGGCGAGGTCGACCCCCCGAGGTGTCCCGCCCCCTGGCTCAACCTCCCCAAGGTGCTCAGGTTCGCAAAGGAGATTGACGAGTCCTTCCCGGGCATTGCCTCGAAGGAGGAGTTGGAGGATCTGCTCTGGAGCTGGTTTAACTACATTAACACGCTGAATCGATGGTTCACGGTGGCGTTTCCCTTCGAGCTGGGGACTCTTCTGCCTTTGAAGAGCGGAGCCTATATCGAGCACCTGAGGGAGCTCAATGAGATTGGGCCTGGGTGTGAATAGGCACCTATGGCACCTTAGATAATGGGCAACTTTTTGTTAGTTTAGTTTAAGGTCGGCCAGTATCTGGACTAGTCTGGCTCTCGACTCAGGGGTGAGGGGGACCCTTGGGCTGCGACTTGAGGCCGTTTTAATTATGCCTCGGTGTTTTAGTGTCTCCTTCTCTATCTCGGCTGTAGCTCCGGGGCTAGTGTGGAAGAGATCTACCCAGGGTTTGTATCTGGAGTAGGCTTGCTCTGCCTTCTTCTTATCCCCCTTCTTAGCGTTTGTCCAAATGTGCTTGATCAAGTCAGTGAGGCAGGCGCTGGGGATGGTGCCGTCTGCGCCCAGCTCCACCTCCTGCAGGATGAGTTTGGCGGCCATGCCACCGAAGACTGTGACGCGACCCGGCATGAGGCGGTTTATGTCGCGGAGCTTGTCGAGGGTGCCTGGGCCCTCGAGCTTTATGCTGGCGAGGTTGCTGTGTTCGTCGGCGAGGTCGAGGTACGTTGTTGGGCAGATGTGTATGCCTGTGGCGTCCTCGGCGTCCTGGAGCATGACGGGTAGACTGGTGGCTGCGCAGATGGCGGAGATGTGGTTCTTGACTATGGCCTTGCTTGGATTGTGGCTGAAGTAAGGAACCATGGCGATGACGCCGTCGACGCCCCGGTCCTCCGCGTGCTTGGCTAAGCGGATTGCAAGCTCGGTGCCACTGTGACTAACACCGAAGAGCACCGGTACTCGACCATCCACCGCCTCCACAGTCGCGTCGAGTATATCCATCCGCTCCTCTTCGCTAAACTTGAAGAACTCCCCAGCGATGATCCCGGGGCACACCCCGTCAGCGCCCCATTCGATGTTCGCCTCCACCTCGGCGCGCATCCCCGCCACGTCGAGGTCTCCCTTGGCGTCCGTAATCGTGCAGAGGGCTGGGAAGACCCCTGCCCAATCAGGCTTGACCATGAAGTACTGGGTGCAACCAGTCTCCTTAACGGTTATCACGGTAAGTGTTTTCTAAGTATTCGGCGAAGCCTCTTTCAGTGGTTTGATGGCGAGGCTTCCCTATTCCAAGAAGAAGCTGAGGGTGATGGGTCCCCAGCGAAGCTACGGGCCTGAGGCGACGCAGGCAGCGTTCCTTCTCGGCGGCATAGGTACGGGTAACGTGAGCGTCGGGGCTCGTGGCGAGCTCCGTGACTGGGAGATATTCAATAGGTCGGCGAAAGGGCAGAGGATGCCATATGGCTTCTTCAGCATCGCCGTTAAAAGAGGCGACACGATTGACACCCGCGTCCTCGAGGCCCGCCTACGGCCCCCCTATGCGGAGAGCCACGGCTTCCACCCAAGCACGACCGCGGGGCTTCCACGCTTCGCCCAAAGCGAGATGCGCGGTGAGTATCCTATCTGCTGGGTCGATCTCTGGGACGATGAGCTACCCCTCAAGGTCACACTCGAGGCGTACACGCCCCTCATCCCCCACGAGCCCGAAGATTCCGGCCTCCCCGCCGCCGCCCTTACTTACACAGTGAAAAATACCGGCACAGAACCCATCGAGGTCACGATAGTTGGCAGCCTCACAAACGCAGTCGGCTACACCGGCGTCGACCAGTTCGGCGCCCTCAAGGTCCAAGGCTTTGGATCCAACATAAACGAGCTTCGGAAGGAATCGGGCCTGACAGGCGTCTACCTTTGGTCAAAGAAATATGAGAAGAACGATATTCAACACGGCAGCCTAGCCCTAGCGACCACCAACAAGAACACAACCCACAAGCCCCATTGGCTGCGAAGCGGCTGGTGGGACCCCCTGCGAGAATACTGGGACGACCTTCAGGACGCCAAACTAACCCCCCACAACTACGTTAACCCCAGCGAGGATGGCAAAACTGATGTAGCTAGCATCGGCGCCATTGAGAAGATCAATTCCGGCGAGGAGAGGCAGTTCCGCTTCATACTCGCGTGGCACTTCCCCAATCGGGTCAGGCACTGGGACCAGCGCCTCTACGCCTGCGGCGGAGAATGCGAGCAGGGGATCGTTCGAAACCGCTATGCAGGTCGCTTCGACGACGCCTGGGAGGTGACGAGGTACGTGGTCGAGACATGGGAACACCTCGAAGGTATGACCCGCAAGTTCCACGACGCTCTATTCAGCAGCACACTCCCT
>CAZIKD010000186.1:0-4668 GCA_964539725.1 uncultured Candidatus Bathyarchaeia archaeon
CGACAATTAACGTTCGGCCAGGCCGACCATGCGGCAGGCGAAGCCGGCCAACCGCCTGGGTCAGTGAATCGTCGCGGTGCGTTTGCAAAACCAAGTTGACCCGGGGGTCGGGGTGCATCCGCACCGTACAGGGAACCTTGCTGCCATCCCGCATCGTGTAGAAGCTGCTCCCGTCTACCAGATTCTCGCTAAGGGTAAGCTCCTGGTCTGGCCATAGGGCGCGGGCCTTGGGGTTTGGGGATCAATGGAACAGAAAATACACGTAAACCTATCTCTGGCTTCTAATTGTCTTGATAGGATGGCTATCAAAATTGAAAAACCGGTCTATTGATTGGCTTTTCGCCTAATCTCAGCACCCATCATTGAAGCAGGGCTTATTAGGATCATCAGCCTGTAGTTTTTCTATAGTTATGATTTTAAAAGACTTTGTTTCATAAATGCCTTTTCTGTTCCATTGATCCCCAAACCCCGTCCCCTGGCGGTGGCGCCGGCGGCCAGCAACTGGCCGGTACCATCGTTGGTCCAGGTGACCCAGATCGATTGCTCGGCGGGCGTCTTCCCCGGGCCGGCACTAATGGTCGGTTCATCCCCGGGACCCAAGTTGGCTAACAGCGTCCAGGTGGCGCCACCGTCGGTGCTGCGTCCTACAATCACTTCTAAGCTTTGGTCGGGTGTTAAGGTGCTACTAGCTAAGTACGCCACATATAAATTACCAAAACGATCCGAGGTCAGGCTGGGATCGCAGCAGGCTTCTGGCAGACCATCGGAACCGTTGGCAAACGTGCCGCGTACCCAGGTATGGCCGCCATCTGTACTCCGAGCGGACACCAGATACGTTTGATCTCCGTAGCCGCCTCTACCGTTAGTAGCGATAAAAATACGGTTCGGGTAGGCCCGGTTGATGATGATGGCCTGCTCGGCCTGAGTGAAGCCTGTCTGAGTGACGTTCTCGATAAGGGATGAACCAAAGGCTGACGAACCGACCGCCAATCCGAATAATAACCAAAACCCTTGAGTCGCTCTTGACGAGTGCCTTACTTTCATCGCGATTACCTCTTTCCAAAAGTCCAGGTTGAACAATAGGTTGAACAATAGCACGAACGCATAGCAACGAAGCTCGCGATGGTTTTCACGTAGGCGACTGGGTCACGTTCCCGGCATGTGATGATCGCAGCCCCACCATGGGATTGGAAATCCCGTAACAACGCGTGGAAAAAGGTTTTCGAGAGCAGGCTGCGTTGCGCGTTCTGGGCTATTTTTGCCCACTGCGCCAAAAATGTAAATTTAGCCAACTTGTCTTCATTCTGAGGCGATTTAAGCCACGCGCAAGCCTGACCAGCACAACTCATCTCTAGCGCTTCTTGTCAGTAGCCTTGCGAATGCCCTCCAGAGAGCGCCCCAGGGCCTAATAGAAGCCGGATGGTGGCATTGAGTAGCGGAGTTTTGGTTCTTTATACTTCGTATGAGGCTACTGGCTCGGTCTTGGTGGCTTGCTCGGTGCCGTAGATGGCATGGTGGGCTGGATCAGGGTCATAGACCATGAATACGATGTCCGGGCGACCATTATTAAAATCCTCGAAGCCCTTAAACTTCCAGTCGTCAGGCTGACTTATAGTCTTCTTGGAATTATTTGTACATACAAGTACGCTTTTATACGTATTTTAATGTACATTTTTGAGGAGAGCCGATTTATATGTTTAAGCACGTAGGTAAGCGTACATTGACGTATTTGTAGGCTATTGTACGTACATATTACATTCCACTAAGTGGTAAGTCATAGATGACAATAATCGCAATCTCGAATCAGAAGGGAGGCGTGGGAAAAACCACCATCGCTTTCAACTTGGCAAAAGGACTCGCTGCAAAGGGTAAGCGCGTACTCGCGATCGATAACGATCCGCAGGGAAACCTTACGAGCGCCTTTCTGGCAGATCCGAAAACCTTGAAGGCCGACGTGATCTCTTACTACAAGCCGTCCCTAGCGAACCCAGTTCCCGAAGTTCTATACGAGAACCTCGCCCTGCTCGGTGCAAACCAGAACTTGGCCACCGTAACGGATCTGCAAATCGATGACGTACTCTTCGGGCTACGGGAAGGTTTGGAGGCGGTAGCCGAAGACTTCGATTACATCCTCATCGACTGCCTGCCTTCCTTCGGCCTGCTGCAGCTGGCTGCGTTGACAGCGGCTGATCGCGTGCTGATCCCGGTGACCCCGTCCAATTTCTCGGTGCAGGGACTCACCACGCTTTTTGATACGATCACCCGTGTGCAAAAGCGATTTAACCCAGATCTTTCCACTCTAGGGATTGTGCTGAATCGCGTCGATGGGAGACGTACCACGATTGGAGAAGGTCTTGTGGAATTGCTAAGGAGCACCTATGGCAACCTCGTCTTCGAATCGATGATCAATCAAAGCGTCCGGTTGGAGGAGAGTTACTCCTTCAATCAGTCCATTCTGGAGTACGAGCCCAACGGAAAGGTTGCTTCCCAGGTAAGAGACTTAATCGAAGAGTTTGTCCGCCGCCATGACCAGCAAGAAAGATAAATTACTCAGTAAAAGCCGCGCCATGATCGAAGGTCGGCGAGTGACGAGCTTGGCTGACTTTCAAGATACCCCGACCGAAGTATCCACAGAAACCCCATCCTTAGAGATACCCTTGCCGGAAGGAGATGCGCTTCAGAATGATGTACGTACTAAAACGTACAAAGACGCACTTGTGCGTACTTCATCAATATCACCTGGGAAAACCGCTCGTGAGAACTTTCGTTTTACTGCGAAACTAGCGTTCGCCTTGGGGAAATGTGCTGCAGAAAGGCGTATGAAGAAAAACATCATCGTTGAAATAGCTTTGGAAAACTACCTCAAGAAAGAGGGATATATGTAAGATTTTTAAATAAAAACAACAACAACAATCCAGTATCTGCTCAATGAAAGGTGGACGTTTACGGGGCATGTCACCTGTTGTTGTTTGTTTAAAAATGTTTAAATATTGTTTAGGTCTAATAATGTTAAGCATTTACAATAACTTGTGAATGGTTAGGTGGACGTTTACGGGGCGTAAGGTGGACGTTTACGGGGCGTAAGGTGGACGTTTACGGGGCAATGAAAGGAAAGGTGGACAAATCAAATTGAAAAAGTCCACCATTGTTATAAGCTAGAGTTGATTTTCCTACACAGTAGATTAAGCAGGATCGTTATATTTTCGCCAACTCTAAATGAACCGCGGATAGAGCGCCCTTGGCTAGGAAGGAACTGAAAAAACACGTTGGAGCAGTGCATATCCGCAATAGGCTCACGCTGCTGCAGAGAAAGATTGCAAATATCCTCCTGTTGAATGCCTACGAAGATCTTCTCACCGCTGAATCACACGCTATCAAGGTAAAACAGCTAGCAACCATCGCTGGTTTTGATAGCAAGGACTACGCCGTGCTGAAAGATGCGCTCGTGAAGCTAACCGAGACATCTATCGAGTGGAACATCATGGATGAAGATGGCACGGAGGCGTGGGGAGTAAGTTCGATGCTCGCACAGGCGCACATAAAGGGGGGCGTCTGCGAGTATATCTACAGTCCGATGCTGAGGAAGAAACTTTATAACCCGGAGGTCTACGCGCGGATCAATCTTGCTATCCAGAAGAAGTTTACGAGCGGTTATGCCTTGGCACTCTACGAGAACTGCGTGCGCTACCGGAGCACCGGCTCCACAGGATGGTTGGAGCTTGGCCTGTTCCGCCGGCTGATGGGGGTGGAGGACAGCGAGTACGAGGACTTCAAATACTTGAACAAGAGGGTCATCAAGCCAGCCGTGGAGCAGGTGAACGAGAGTTCGGATATTCTTCTGGATACCGAATTGAAGCGGGAAAAGCGCCGCGTGACAGGGCTCCGTTTCATCGTCAAGAATAACCCCCAGTCACATCATCAGGTTTCCGTTAAAGAACAAATTCTCAAGGAAATAGAAGTAACAGCAAGGGAGCACTCGGTGCAAGAGTCCACGGTGGGGGGATCAGGGCTCTTGGAGCTCGTCCATACAAAGACAGAACTCAAGGAGCGACTTCAATCCTTTGGCATTGACAAGCAGTGTACAGAGAAGTTGCTAAAGGCCTACGACGAGCCATATATCAGGGCGAACCTGGAAATCGTCGAGCATGATTACCTGGCCGGTAAAGTTGATAATCTGCCCGGCTATACCATCGCAGCTCTGAAAGCTGACTATCGACCTAAGCAAATTTCCTTTGAGGTCGAACAAGCCAGGAAAAAGCAGGAAGTCGATACGCAAGCGAAAAACCGTACCGAGGCTCAGGCGCAACTTAATAGCCTAGAGCGTGAATTTAGCCGCTGGCGGCTGCAGAACGCCCTAGATAGCCTTACCGAGGCAGCGCGCCGATCCCTGGAGACACACTTCTGGGATGCCAACAAAACCAATCTCATCCTACGCCGTTTTCTCAAACATGGCCTGGGGCACCCAGTGGTACAAAGCCTGTTTCGAGCCTTCGCCTCCAAGGCGCTACTACTGGAAACACCAAGCGATGACGAATTCACAGCCTATGCAGCAGCCCAGGGATATGAGCTAGACACCCTTCGTCGGGTGGCGAGCGTGAAACACTGAAGTTACTGCTGCCTTCGGTCCTGACGGGTATAGATCTTTTGCTCAGCATCTAGCAATGCCGG
>CAZIKD010000187.1:0-4636 GCA_964539725.1 uncultured Candidatus Bathyarchaeia archaeon
CTACCGACCTTGGGGTTATGAGCCCCACGGGCTAACCTGGCTGCCCTACCCCGCTCCACCCGCATGTTACCTCGACAACTCTTATAAACTCTTCCCGACTCCCCCAAACCAAGCGGTGAAAACGGATGGTCAGTGACGCGAGGCGAATTGCAGCAGATAGAATTAAGATACTCTTCAACCTCGCCGAGAGGTTCAACATCACTCACCCAGAGCGGTCTCAGAGGTATGCCACTTTAGCTCGAAGCATAGCGAGCAGAAACCGCGTTCACCTCCCTAAGGAGCTAAAGCGTCGAGTCTGCCCCGGATGCAAAGCGTATATGGGCTCGTCTTCGAGCCGCACGAGGATAAGGCAGTCCCGTGAGCCACACGTCGCCATCACCTGTCTACGCTGCGGTCACATAACCCGGATCCCATTAAGGAGTAAGAAGTCGTGACACTCAGCCTCATAAGTATAGGACTCTCTGATGAGAATGATCTAAGCCTTCGCGCCTTAAGTGAGGCGAAGAGCTGCGATATCCTCTACGTCGAGTTATACACGATGAAGCTCGCCACCACTCTCGTCGCCCTCTCTGAACTAACTGGAAAACCTGTCACCCTTCTGCATCGTGGAGATCTCGAGGAGCGGAGCAACGGAATAATCGATGAGGCGAAGACTAATCGGGTAGGCATCCTAATCGGCGGTGACTGTCTCAGTGCTACCACTCACATCGCCCTCGTCCTCGAAGCAAAGCAAAAAGGTGTTAAGACGAGAGTCATCCACGGCTCGAGCATCTTCAGTGCCATTGCAGAGACGGGGCTAAGCATATACAAGTTTGGCAAGACTATCACCATGCCATTTCCCGAAAAGGGCCCTCCCGACACGGTCCTCAGAGTTATCGAGGAGAACCTCGTTAATGGACTTCATACACTCGTTCTCCTCGACCTCGACAACGAGAAGAACACATACATGGCTGCCCCATACGCAATTCAGGGTTTGATAGACGCAGGTTTAAGCCCCAACGCCCTCGTCGTCGCTGTTGCGCGCCTCGGTCAACCCGACGCACTCATAAAGGCTGGGAAAGCCAAAGACGTAGCCTCCCTCGACCTCGGGGAAGCCCCGCACAGCCTCGTCATCCCCGGCTCCCTCCACTTCCTCGAGGAGGATGCTCTCAAAGCCCTCGCAGGCTGCCCCTCTGAAGAAATCAAGGGCAGAGCGGTGAAACCAGAACTCGACAGGCTCATAGAGAAATACACGTTGGGATGTAGACGTGTCAGAGAGAAGATGAAGCTCAAACAGCTTCCCACGCAGATCACCGAGACAAAGGTACTTGAACTCCTCGACCACGTTGACCACTACCTCACCGACGCAGAGTACTATAAAGCGGAGAAGAAGCCCACAGCTCTCACGAGTGTAGCCTACGCTGAGGGCATACTAGACGCCTTAAAGTTATTAGGCGTAGCCGACTTCGAATGGTGAACAAGCATGAAGGTAATCGCCTCCGGCGTCTTCGACCTTCTACACTACGGCCACATACGATTTCTTGAGGAGGCGAAGAAGCTTGGGGGCTCAGATGCTAAACTTGTGGTAATCGTGGCCAGCGACGAGACAGTCACACGCGCCAAGAAGCGCTCCCCAGTCATCCCCGAGGACCAGCGCCGCGCCGTCGTTGAATCCCTTAAAGTCGTCGACGAGGCCATCCTCGGATACAAGGACATGGACCTCGACAAGGTCATAAAAACCACTAGGCCCGATATCGTCGCTGTTGGGCATGACCAGCAGGAGATTGAGGAGGAGGTCAACCGCCTCATCAAAGAGAAGGGCTACAGGATCCGCGTAGAGCGAGTAGGACGCTTTGGCCCTGAGGACCTTAATAGCAGCAGCAAGATCAAAAGGCGGATCGCCGAGGGCTCAAGAAGAAGACCTTGACCGTGTCCCCGTCGCTTAAGCCAAAGTACCGTCGAAGATAGACGTGACTCACGATCTCCATCGTAGACAGATCATGTAGCGTCCTATCAGCCACAATAAGGGCTCCCTTTATCTCATCATTAATCAACAAGGGGTAACATTTGCATGCGCCGAAGCTCCTCTCACCGTCCTTGAAACCCTCAAGGATCGCGGATGGATATTTCTCCAACCTCCTCCTCTTGTCGAAGTCCTCGGGTTTGATCCTAACATTTAGCGTTCCAGGAAATGGGTCGAAGCCTATCTTCTCCTTGATTTGTGTCCTATACCCTTCCCTGCTTATGTAATAGGCCCCCTCAAAGAGACCTGAGACCACAGTGCCCTCGAATATGAAGACCTCAGAACCCGCACCCTCCAGGTGGGTTTTCAACTCCTGAAGCACCTCATCGAGGGTCGATATCCCCTTATCCGTAATTGTGATGAAGCTGCCGTCGGGGTCGATCCTGCGATGTATGAGCCCCATCTCGTCAAGAAGCTGGAGATGCCTCGAAGCGGACTGCTGGGAACCACCGAGGGCGTGGCTTAACTCATTAGTCGAGACCTTTACAGGGACCTTCCCCCCGCCAAGGGTCAAGAGACTGTAGAGCGTGAACCATAAGTGAGGTTTGATATCATTCTCCATTAGGGTCACCGAATTTGGTAGATGAACACTATTTATACTTGTTTCTTGGTAACCCGGTTAATTCAACCACCAAATTGAGCATATTCAATGTAAACTTCCGTTTCATAGTAGGGATCGAGCAGGTCGTGGCTTGCGCGATTGTTTCCAAAATACTACTATTATTGAAAGGATTGGAGAAAAAGGGTTTATAATGAGAGGAACTTAGCGCTCTATCCCTTCGCCACGGCAATGGGGATAGACATCATGACCTTTCTCCCTATACCGAGACGATGGCTCACGTCCGCGACCCTGTGGATGTCTTTGTAGCTCTCTGGGCTTTCCTCCTCGACGACCTTGCTGCTTGCAGCACGCACGACGATACCCTTCTTTTTCAGGTCGGCGATGATCTCGTTCGCCGCCCAGGCGCGCCGCGCACCTGCGCGTGACAGAACCCTACCGGCTCCGTGGGCGGTGGAGGCGAAGCTTATCTCCTCACCCTTCTCGGTGCCCTTCAAGAGATAACTGGCGGTGCCCATCGTCCCCACTAGTAGAACCGGCTGCCCCACGCGCTTATAGTCGGCAGGGAGGTCCTCCCTACCGGGGCCAAAGGCGCGGCTTGCCCCCTTCCTATGGACGACGGTCTTCATCCTCTTGCCATCGACGATGTGTTCCTCCCTCTTTGCGGTGTTGTGAGTCATACTGTAGACGAGCTCCATCCCCATCTCGGATGCCTTTCTGTGGAACGTCTGCTCGAAAGCCGTCCGCACCTGATGGAGGATCATGTGACGGTTGATGAACGCCCAGTTTACCGCGCATGCCATGGCGGAATAGTAGTCCTCGGACTCCCTGCTCTTTATGGGAGCGCAGGCTAGTTCCCTGTCAGGGAGCCTGATCTTGTATTTACTAGTCGCCTGCTCCATGACACGAATGTAATCGGTGGCTATCTGATGGCCGTAGCCTCGGCTCCCCGTGTGTATCCAGCAGATAATCTGGTCCGGGTCGGTTATTCCGAAAGCCTTCGCTGCATCCCCATCATAGACCTCGCTAACCCTCGCTACCTCGAGGAAATGGTTCCCGGCGCCGAGTGTACCGAGCTGTGTGGCCCCCCGGCTCTTCGCCCTACTCGAGACCATATCAGGGTTAGCCTCCTTCATACAGCCGTTCTCCTCCATATGGAGGTGGTCCCCATCCCAGCCGTAGCCCTTCTCGATCGCCCACTCAACACCGCCCATGACGGCTTTATCGAGTTCGATATTGCTCAGCCGCATTTTACTCCCAACGCCAACACCGCAGGGGACGAGACTGAATATCCTATCGATTAGTTCGTCTGCCTTCGGCCTGACCTCGGCGTAGGTTAGGCTGCTACGCATGAGCAGGACACCGCAGTTGATGTCATAGCCAACGCCACCAGGGGTTATGATGCCATTCTCCTCGTCGAAGGCAGCTACACCCCCTATGGGGAATCCGTAGCCTTGATGGCCGTCTGGCAGTGTGACGCCGTACTTTAATATCCCCGGTAACTGAGTGAGGTTCATGCTTTGGGTGAGGGTCGCATCCTCCCGCATGGCCGAGAAGAGCTGCTCGTCTGCGTAGATCCTCGCCGGGACCCTCATGTTTGGGTCGGCAGACGTTGGGATCTCCCAGACGAGGTCTCCCAACCTGTTGAACGGTGGCTTCATATTTTATCAACCAACACGCCCTGAGTTAAGTTATAAGTCTTTATTGGTGTTCATACCAATAACTATCCATGCGTTGGAGAGCCGTCAAGAGGGTCCCCCTGAACGATGTCAGGGAGAGGGTGGCAGCCTTCGAGGAGAAGTACACCGACAGGTTCCAGCAGCTACACGAGGAGTTCATAATGGGAAAGATGCCTCGAGACAGATTCGACGACTACGTCGAGTGGAGCGGGATGATCCACGCCATACGGGCCGCTGGAGAGGGGGAAGACTTCGATTATTATGCCGAGGAGGACCTTAACCTGACCCCTGACGAATTTGAGAGACTTACTCCGAAGAGGCTTGAGTTACTCGATTATCTAGCCGACGAACACGTCTCATCAATAAATGAGCTCGCCGATAGGGTGGGTAGAGATG
>CAZIKD010000188.1:0-4597 GCA_964539725.1 uncultured Candidatus Bathyarchaeia archaeon
GCTCATCTGATTTTTGGGGCGTTAAGGCTCCCCACGTGATGAAGCCGCGCGCGCCCCAGTGCATACAAGCTGGGCTTCCGTGAACCCCTCCACGATACCCTTCTCTATTAGGTTCTGGAGACGCTTATTGACGGCGTTTACGGACAGGTGGAGCCGCTCCGCGAGGACCTGATAAGGCGTCCGACTGTTCGCGAGAAGGGATAGTATCAGGAAGATATCCGTCTTATCCATCGCATCAGAACTCTTAGTATAGGCTAGATAAAAGATCCGGATCCCCCATTGGAGGGTTTAATAGGTCGCATTCAGAAGAGAGGGATAAGTGAATCACATGTCATATTGTTCAAACTGCGGTAAGGAGTTGGACGCTGAATCGAATTTCTGCCTTAAGTGCGGCGTGAGGACGGAGAAGGGCATCAAAGAGGGTGTAGCCATCCCCTGGGCCTCGGACCCTCATTGGAGGCAGGAGATGGACGTTACCCTGCAGAAGGCGTCGAAAGCCATCGACGATGGTGTGAAGATAGTACGAGAGACCTTAAGAGATGTGGCAGGCGAGGTGGAAAAGGGCGTGAATCAGGCCCGCACAAGCGTGAAGGAGAAGGCAGGCCCCGTCTACTGTCGGAGCTGCGGTCAGGAAAACACGAAATACGCCAAGTACTGCACAAAGTGCGGTAAGGAGCTCTAGGTTTCTTACCTCCTCTGTACCTTATCGACGTGCGCGCGATTTTCGCCAAGTTTCAAGCATAATTCTCGCAGTATAGGATAAATTTTAACTAAATATGAAACATTACTCAGTAAAGTCGCGTAGCGCGCTCCGTTTAATAAAATTTAAACCAAAAATGTGCGCGTGCTTAATATCATTTTAATGTTAAAGGAGGCACACGTTTAAAAGCCGGGGAACCTGATGCCAATAGCGTATATTGGAAACCTAACGGTTGCCGTGTACGAAAGGAGAAACAAAAAATGGGATATAGAGAAAATCGAAGTAACTTTAACAGTGGACCACGCGAGATGACTAAAGTCACTTGCTCCGACTGCGGAAAGGAGACGGAAGTCCCCTTCAAGCCAACAGAGGGTCGGCCAGTCTACTGCCAAGAGTGCTTCGCTAAGCACAGGCCACCGAGAAGGTTCTAGACCGATTCAAGTGACCGAGAAGCGGAGGAATCCGCTACATTATTTTTTTTTATTTTTTTTAATCATTGCTACGAGATTGAAAACTTATATTTTCATCGTCTTCCTTCACGCGTGTATGCTTGAATCTAAAAGATTTGACAATAAATTTTATTAAATAGGTACCCATTTTGGGGTACCATTTCGGGTAGTACAATGATGCGGGTAAGAAACCTAACAAGGGAACAACTTAGCCCACCCTACTGTTTAATGTCTAGGTAATAGGTCCACGTCAACTAGGACAACTATAACAGCATTGACCATCACTATCGGGTGTGTCTTCGCCTCTTCCTTAGTCGAATCGGCTGGGAACTTAAATCCCCCCTTGACGACGTTGATCCTCCTCTTCCCCTCAGGGAGCGTGGAGAGTACGGCTTCTTTGTTCACCTTCTCGGGGTTGGGGGCTGCGATGGTGACGTCCACCATCATCGCATCCTCTATCTCCGAGAAGCTCTTGATCTTGAATAACTGGCTGAGCCCGACCATGCTGCTGTGGCTGATTGCATCTTTCACGGCTCTCTGGGCAGCCTTCGTCGCGTCCTCGCCATGCAGATCGATCCCCGTACCAACCTCAACTAGATATCTTCTATAGTCCATTCCATCACCGCGGGATACGGAGCGGGCGGACCGGATAAAAGACTTCGGAACTCCATCCCTCGCGCATGGCTTCTGTAACACCTCCGCCTATTCGGCAAGGGTGAGAAGGCGACGGAGTTAACGAAGAAGCATCCTGAGGCGGAGCTGCTTGTCTATCCGGAGTGTGAACCAGAGCTACAGGATAAAGCTAACTACATCTTGTTCCACGGGCGGCGTCTATAAGTGGTGCGAGGTGTCCCCCGCCAGGGTATTTCAATATAGCTACGGCGCGCGCTTCAGAACACCTACGAGGTGCTCAGGGACGAGAAAACAGTCGTCAAGGTACAGGAGGAGCTTAAGCTGCGTACTCTGAAGCTGATCTAGCGTATGCTCAAGATGTGTAGGTAGACTTTTCACCGCCTCCGCGTCTCTCTGGACATGTCTATCATAGAGTTCGAGGGTAAGAAGCCAAAGATCCACCCCAGCGTTTTCCTTGCGCCTGGGAGTTGGATTATTGGGGACGTCACATTGGATGAGGACGTGAATGTCTGGACAAACGCTGTTATTCGTGGCGACGATGATAAAGTGGTGATTGGTGCCCGTACGACGGTGCTCGAAGGCTGCCTCATAGAGGCTCCCACGGGGAACCCCGTGAGCATCGGTTCAGACGTGATTATAAGCCACGGCGCGACGATCCACGGGGCGAAGATTGGTGACAAGGCCATAATCGGGATCCAGGCCGTTATCCTCGACCGCGCCGAGATTGGGGAGGGCGCGATGGTCGGGTCGAGCGCCCTAGTTGGCCCGCGGAAGGTCATCCCGCCCAGGATGGTTGCACTCGGCGTCCCGGCTGAGCCAAAGAGCGAGGTGACCGAGGCAAACGTCCAGTACATGAAGAAGGAACACGAACGCACCCTCAGTAAGGCGAAGGTTTACAAGCAGAATTATGCCGAGAAGCTTTAGAAACCATTTATTAAGAATTCGGGGCCTCTTCGGCCACTATTACGGCGTCGGAGGCTACGGGAGTATGAAGTAGTCGCCGGCAAAATCAACATAAAAAGCACTAAAGATAAACCAAAAGCAGCTCTCGAAAGTTGGCTGATAGGTGTAATTGGCTATAGTGGGACGGGGTGGCAAAAGTTCTCCTTCTCATTCGCCGCCCTCCCACATAGCCAGCAGATATACTTCGGGTTCCTAACCCGCTCCTTATACTCTGAGATGGATGTACCCTTCTCCACGAGGGAACAGAGGTGTCTCTCATGGTTCTTGTGTGGAGTCTCATAGAGTGGCATAGCATATACCTGTGAGAGATTGTGGAGACCCGGAAGAAAAACCTCACTAACCGGATTTCACCTCTTGTTGTGTTTAAAGGTGAAGGCCGAGGGGCACAATTCATTCGCGACGCAGGCGGCGCAATTCGGTTTTTTAGCATCGCATGTCTTCCTGCCGTGTGTTATGAGTAGGTAGTTAACTTCATACCATTTGTCCCTCTGTATCAGCGCGAGAAGATCTCTCTCGATCTTGTCCCTGTCCTTCTCCTTTGACAAACCAAAGCGTTGGCTGAGGCGCATCACATGCGTGTCAACAGCTATTCCCTCGACGATGCCAAAGGCGTTCCCGAGTACAATGTTCGCTGTCTTGCGTGCCACACCCTTGAGCCTTAGGAGCTCATCCATAGTCCTAGGGACCTCACCGCCGAACTCGTCCACTATCTGGCGGCAGGCAGTCTGAATCAGATCTGCCTTCCTATGGAAGAAGCCTGAGGACATTATGTAGAGTTCCAGTTCCTCCCTATCAGTGTCGGCGTAATCCGAGGCAGTCCTGTATCTCTTGAATAGAGCGGGAGTTAGTTTGTTGATCTGCTTGTCGGTGCTTTGCGCGGAGAGGATTGTGGCGACGAGGAGCTCCAGCGGTGTCCGCCAGTGTAAAATCGTCCCCTTGTCGATGGGGTACTCGACCTCAAGGAGGGCAATAATCTTCTCAGCTCTCTCCCTCTCATCCATGGTTTATGCTTCGCTGCTGCGCCTTTAACCCATTCGAGGCACCGTAAGTTTATTGCTCTCGGTCTGATCGGGATTACTCGACTATGTTCTGGAGGAGGAAGAAGACAGCGGAGTCGCGGAGTGAACTCCCCCCGGACCAGGCATCTATACCGGGGATACTGCGCTGGGGGATAGACCACCCGGGGATAACACACAACCTCCCAAACATAAGCAGGGACAAGTGGAGTCTCATTATCGACGGAGACGTAGAAGTCCCCACAACCATCAACTGGAAAGACTTTCTCGCCCTACCCCAGGTCGAGGTGATAGGTGACTTCCACTGCGTCGAAGGCTGGAGTGTCCTCAAGCAACACTGGGAAGGCGTCCTCTTCAGAACGATTCAGGTGCAAGTCAAGCCCAAGGGTGCCGAGTTCGCCTTGTTCGAGTGCGCCGATGGCTACACAACAAGTCTCCCCCTCAAGGACCTCCAGGGGGAGGACATAATCCTCGCCCACAGGCTAAACGGTGAGGACCTAAGCCAACCTCTAGGTGGACCCATGAGGCTCGTGGTCCCACAGAGGTACGCGTACAAGTCCCCCATGTGGCTCACGAGGATCACATTCTCTAAACGGGACAAGCTCGGCTTCTGGGAGCGAGGCTACTATAGTAATACCGCCGACATATGGAGAAACGACAGATACAGGACAGACGCATAACCCACTTTGCCTTGAACCGCATGCGCGATTTAGCAACTTTAAACGCGACGCATCCAGGAGAAGACTCAAACACGCTAAAACCCATCATTTTTCCCAAAACCCGATAACCTTTTAACCCAACGACAACCAATCATAGCACACCTACAGAAAATGAAT